>JAUXHH010000016.1 GCA_030621655.1 Desulfobacterales bacterium | reverse complement strand
ACCGTCTTACACTGCAGGCTATACGGATGTATCGGCTTGCCTTGTGCGAACAGTTTAGCATATTTTTTCATCTAGACCATTCGTAAACACTCTATTCCTGTTAATATCCTGTATACCATCTTCTATGCCCTCAGACTATCACCATTCACTATTGAATGCTGAAATGTTCGTGAGAAATGCGGGTTAACTGGAAATTCAGATATGTCTGTATAATTTTTTTACTCGTATATATTCTTCGACCTCAGGAGGAACAAGGTCGGAAAAATCTAATTCTTGCCTGACCTTTTCCCTGACCATGGTTGACGAGATCGGCACAGGTTTCATTGTCACTAGTATCAGGGCTCCTTTGTGATCTTCAGAATACCATACATTTGTTAGGGGAACTGTCTGATAATCAGGGAAATATTGGGGAATTATATTTTCCACTATCCCAATATCGTTTACTCCCCTGGAAATTATCACCAGATCAGCAAAATCTGTTAACTCCCCATACCTTTCCCATGTGTCTATTTCAGTAAAAGCATCAACTCCGAGAATAAAGGA
Organism: Desulfobacterales bacterium; assembly: GCA_030621655.1. Classification (GTDB taxonomy): domain Bacteria; phylum Desulfobacterota; class Desulfobulbia; order Desulfobulbales; family BM004; genus BM004. Next base: position 14,425 of record JAUXHH010000016.1, on the reverse strand, counting down.
AAATTCAGTATTTGATACTGTTCTTCTCCGAAGTTCAATTAATGTTTCAATGGAATAGGATGGCGAGGTCCGTTCAGACTCAATCTGATTGATTTGAAACTTGCCGGATGGTGTAAGGGCCTTTTCCAACATGGCAACCCTGTCCTGAAAATCAGTCACCGGTTCTCCATCACCGTGTTTGAATTTATGGGGTGGAGTGGCTGCAGGAATAAACCATATGGTATCCAGACCAAGGGCATGCTGGATATGGTCGGCCACAGCCAGATGCCCGTTATGGACCGGATCAAAGGTACCGCCCAGCAGGCCGATCTGTTGCTTTTTTTCTTCTGTATGCTCCATAATCGAGCTAAGGGGTTAAATATTACTGAAATGGGTTATGTCCGCACCTGACCATCACCATAGACAATAAACTTTCTGGTAGTGAGTTCTTTCAATCCCATGGGGCCATATGCATGCAGCTTGGTGGTGCTGATGCCGATCTCGGCGCCGAGGCCAAACTGGCCGCCGTCACTGAACCGGGTAGAGGCATTGATCATCACCGCTGAGGCATCAACCTCTTTGATAAAACGCTGGCTGTTGGCATAACTCTTGGTGACAATGACCTCGGTATGCTGGGAGCCATATTTATCAATGTGGTCCATGGCCGCATCCAGGTCATTGACCACTTTGACTGCAAGGATCAGATCGAGAAATTCGGCTGGCCAGTCCTCTTCCACAGCATCTTTGATATCCGGCAGTATTTCCTTTGTCCTGGGACAACCGCGCATTTCTACGCCAGCCTCAACAAGCTTGGAGGCAACCAGCGGCAGAAAGGCAGAGGCAATATCCTGGTGCACAAGGAGGGTTTCCAGGGCATTGCACACCCCAGGCCTCTGGGTTTTGCCGTTCATGACAATGTTCACCGCCATATCCAGGTCAGCATCAGCATCGACAAATACATGACAGACACCCTTATAATGCTTAAGTACGGGAATCCTGGAGTTTTCAGCAACAAACCGGATCAACCCCTCCCCGCCCCTGGGAATGATCAGGTCAATATACTCCTCAAGAGACAGCAGAACATTCACCGCCTCGCGATCAGTAGTCGGCACAACCTGGATTGCTGCCGGGGTAATTTTTTCGGAGGCCAGGGCATCCTGCAAGACTTTAGCCAGGGCCAGATTGGAATGGATTGCCTCTGAGCCGCCGCGCAGCAGGATTGCATTGCCAGCCTTTAAACAGAGGGCGGCCGCATCGACTGTCACATTGGGCCTGGATTCATATATCATGCCTATGACACCTAAGGGAATGCGCATCCTGCCGACCATGATACCACTGGGCCTCTTGATCATCTCATCAACCTCGCCTACCGGATCAGGCAGGGCAATCACCTCCTGGAGGCCGACAATCATAGATTCAATAACTTTATCAGAAAGGTCCAGCCGGTCCAGCATAGCAGCGGATAAACCTTTTTCACGGCCTTTAGCCAGGTCTTTTTCGTTTTCTGCCTGGATATAGTCCTTCTGCTCCTGAAGTGCCTCACCCATGCGCAGCAGCACATTATTTTTACTGGTCGTGGATAAAGAGGCTACTTCCCTGGCAGCCTTTCTTGCTGCAACAGCCAAAGATTCAACTGTATTCTGAACGGACATTTCCCTACTCCATAAGTTGTTTTATTGTTGATTTGCGTTATTAAAGAACAACCAGATTATCCCTATGAATTACCTCGTCACTATCCTTATATCCCAACGCCTTTTCAATCTGCACAGAATTGATTCCCTTTATTTTATTGAGGTCGTCGGCACTGTAATTGCTCAATCCAGTTGCTATGGCTTTTCCCTTTTCATCAAGACACTGGACAGAAGCACCTACCTTGAAATTTCCCCTGACCTCTAAAATACCTGAGGGCAATAAACTTTTTCCGCCTTTCACCAGGGCTTTGCAGGCACCTCGATCCAAAACAAGATATCCCTTGGGTCTTAAAACATAAGCAATCCAGTGTTTGCGGCTTTGCATTTTTTCTGCCTGGGGCAGGAAAAAAGTTCCTACTGCTTCACATGCAAAGAGCTTATGCAGAATAGCTTTTGTACGTCCTGACCCGATAAAGGAACTTCCGCCACGGGCAGAGACCATATGTGCTGCCTGAATTTTACTCTGCATGCCGCCTGCACCAAGAGCACCGACGACATTTCCAGCCATGGCTTTTACTTTCTTATCAACTCTGGCAACAGTATGAACAGGTTTTGCTTCAAAATCCTCATTAGGGTTTCCTGTGTACAGCCCGTCTACATCAGTAAGGCAAACAAATAAATCAGCCTCAATAAGATTGGTAATCAATGCTCCGAGGGTATCGTTGTCACCAAAACGCAACTCTTCGACTGATACAGTATCATTTTCATTAATAATCGGGACTATATTCCAGTCAAGCAGGGTTAATATGGTGTTGCGGACATTTAAATAACGGTTTCTGTTGGAAAGGTCATCATGGGTGAGAAGTACTTGGGCAACTTTGTACCCCAAGTGATCAAAAATATCTTCATAGGCGCGCATGAGACTGCTTTGGCCAACTGCTGCAGCTCCCTGCTTCTCCTTGAGCCCAAGTTTTTTGTCAATTTGCAGCCCAAGTCTTTTTCTTCCGGCAGCAACAGCGCCTGAACTTACGATTATTACTTCTATCCCTGATTTAACAAGGAAGGAAACCTCTTGGGCGAGGTTTTTCATTACTTGCTGATTCAGCCCGTTTTCATCGGTTAGAACCGCACTGCCGACCTTGACAACCATACGTTTTGTTTTACCAAGGTGAGATTTACGCAGGTCAAGTCCCTTCTTTTTATCAACCTGAAATGTCATGGCGCGGTTTCACTCTTCTGCTTGATTTTATATTTGGAGCTATCGAACAAACCACCAACCCGGGTTTCTCACAAGCCGATACATCCGTATACTATCTTCTATGCCCTCAGACTATCACCATTCACTATTGAATGCTAAAATGGTCGTGAGAAATGCGGGTTAAAGCACTTATTACTCGTCAAACCACTGTTCAAGGACTTTGACCAAGTATTTTTTTAGTTCGTGAATACCTGAACCTGTTAAAGCAGATATTGCAAGTACAGAAACATCCTTCTTGGCAAAAATCTTTAGGAGTTTTTCAAAGTGGCTTTTGTCTTTAAGTAAATCTATTTTATTGAGTAGAATAAGCTTTCTACGGTTCAGTAAAGTCTCATTAAACCTACTGAGTTCCTGCTCTATTGTTTGGTGATCCTCTACGATCTCATCAATAGTCTTGGAAGCGTCAACTATATGGAGGAGTATTTTGGTTCTTTCAATATGTTTCAAAAATTTATGTCCCAGCCCTGCTCCCTTATGAGCTCCTTCAATCAGGCCTGGAATATCAGCAATAATATGAGGGGCATGATTTTCGAACTGCATGACTCCGAGATGCGGTTCAAGGGTCGTGAAGGGATAAGAAGCAATTTTGGGTTGTGCTGCAGATAACATTGACAGAAGGGTAGATTTACCTGCATTCGGCAGACCGACCAGACCTACATCGGCTAAAAGTTTCAACTCGATTCGCAGCCAGCGCTCAACACCTGGTTTGCCCTTGCCGGCAATCCGTGGAGCCCGGTTCGTACTGGTGGTATAATGGGTATTGCCTCCGCCCCCATCCCCTCCTTTTGCCACGATTAAATACTGTTCATCCTCGATGAGATCAGCTATCACCTCATCTGTTTCAGCATCCTTGATAAGCGATCCAACCGGGACTTTTACGAAACAGTCAGCACCGTTTTTGCCATATTTTTTCTTGCCTTGTCCATGGGAACCTCTTTCGCCGGAAAAATGAGACCGGTATCGAAAATCAATCAGGGATCCCAAACGCCTTGATGCCTTGATAATTACATCACCACCATCACCGCCGTCACCGCCGTCAGGACCACCCTTAGGGACGAACTTTTCCCTTCGGAAACTGACGCAGCCATTGCCGCCATCACCGCCTTTTACAAAAAATTTGGCCTCATCAATAAAAGCCATAGCAGATATCTACAGTTGATTTAGAAAGTTACATGCGATGTATTAATTAATCGCAGAATCACAAAGAGCGACTTGAATATTTAGATTATTCATGCCGCTCCTGTTCTGATAGGACAAATATAGAAAAACTGACTCATAATTATCATTTTAAGCCAGTATAAGAAATATTAAGAATTAGGCTTCAACAGGATAAACACTTACACGTTTACGTTTACGACCAAAATCTTCATACGTAACTTTACCGTCAATTTTTGCATAAAGGGTATAGTCGCGGCCAAGACCAACATTGGTACCAGGGTGTATTTTGGTTCCCAGTTGACGAACCAGGATATTCCCTGCCTTGACAATCTGACCGCCAAACCTTTTCACACCACGTCTTTGACCAATACTGTCACGCCCGTTTCGTGTACTTCCGCCTGCTTTTTTATGTGCCATGATAAAACCTCAATGAATTATCAATAATTTATCAAATAGTCTTCTATTAAACTGAGATATCTGCAATCTTAAGAGCTGTGAACATCTGGCGATGACCACGTTTGACGCGATATCCTTTGCGTCGCTTCTTTTTAAAGACCAAGACTTTTTTCGCTTTATCCTGCTCAACAATTGTAGCTGTTACCACTGCACCTTCAACTGTTGGCTGGCCAATCTTGGCATCGTCGCCGTCAACAACTGCCAGAACGTCTTTTAATTCAACAGTATCACCAACATTGCCGGATATTTTCTCAACACGTACCAATGAACCCGCTGATACCTGGTACTGCTTCCCTCCTGTCCGGATTATTGCATAACCGGAATAAACGGGTCCATCCTCTGTTGGTTCTGATTTTTGGGTGCTCTTTTTGAGCTCAGTGCTCTTAGCCTCTTTTTTAGCAGGCTTCTTCTCGGCCTTTGCAGTGTCTTCTCCTTGTGTTGACTCTTTACCCTCGCCTTTGGTCTCAGCAAGAAGAAGTTCAAGAAGTTCTGCTTTACGTGATTTTTTATTAAAAGAAACTCCAAGGCCGGTCAACTCATCAACCAGCTCTTTAACAGTCATTTTTTCATAATCTTTCATGATATTATCCTAATAATCAATAGAGTAAGCACTCTGTCTATTCGTGGAATAGAGTATTTTAAACCCGGAAATTATAATAAGTTATTAGTAACTAAACTAATGGTTGTATTGATTTTAATACTGCAAACTCAGAAACATGTATTAATAACAAAGCCTGTTTTTTTGTCAAGTTCTTTTGCTTATCAAGTTATGCTTAACCATCTGCCAAACGTTCAGTTTCTTTTTCCTTTCTTATATTGCAGGCCATTGCAAAGGCCCTGGCATTTCCATGTTTGTTAATTGAAACAGATGTTTTTCCCTGTTTTCCGAATGCGGTAACCCAGCTCACTTCATATCTGTTAAGTTTGGTATTATGACGCACACCCACGACACCGGTTTTTGAATTACTGATTGTGACAATATGTTTGTTAGTACGCTGCTTACCCAACTTTATCTCAGTTTTATCGCGCCATGCCAAAGCAGCAAGAAGGCTTGAGTACCTTCCCCCGCATTTCCGATCAGAAAAAAACTTGGAATAGGTTTTCCCCAGATAGCGAACTCGTACATACCAGCCATGGGTTCGCTTTATATCCTGATCAATGCGGGCAATATCCTTATGTTTTTCAAGTAAAATCTTTTTATTCTCCATCATGCATTTACTCCCTAAGTCCAATCTCCAGACTTATTAATTCTCAAGTGCTAATTTTGTCGGCATCGTAAAAAACACGATGCGGACAGGTATTGCGCCTATAACCTATTGATTTTATTAGGTCCTGTTACCGGCCGTGAGACTTTTTACGAGTACATCAATTTCCCGAACTGTATAAATGCTTCAATATGTGGTCTGCTATAGTAAATCGGTTGAAATCTATGTCATGAGCTGTTCATTAAAAAACTATTGGAACAATAGACATATTTTCTATTTAAGTTTAAAATACCCGTTGCCTTAACAGGATTTGCGCAGCTTCTAACACCTTAAACCATCAAACTGCAACCGACGTGAAAAATTGGTTAGGTTAAAAATGGCAAGACATTCAACATTTTTTAATAGATTTTTTCGCGAGCAACTATAAACACTGTTTTTTTTCATTACAACCAAAAAAGTCATTATTGAACATTTTTTTCAAAACTAAACATTTCATCCTGCAATTATATTTAAAAAAATCATTCAGAGGTATGCAGTGACAAATTATGGGAAAAAGTTTGATCGTTTCGTAGATATTGTTAAAGAACTTCGATCTGAGAATGGATGTCCCTGGGACAAGGAACAATCCCCAACTTCCTTAAAACGCTATCTCCTGGAAGAGACCCGGGAAGCAATAGAGGCAATAACTGCCAATAACCATCAGCATGTCAAAGACGAACTGGGAGATATCCTCTACATCATTGTTCTTCTTGCCCATATACATAATGAAGAGAACTTATTTAACATAGGTGATGTTATTGAGGCAATAACAGATAAAATGATACGCAGACATCCGCATGTTTTTAGTGACGAAAAAATTGAAACGGTGGCAGAACTCCGTAAAAAATGGCTGGAGATCAAAGATATCGAGAAATCTTCATCAATCATCCCCAAAAAAAATTGACAATTCTTTAAACATCATGTAAATGGATTGATTCGTTTTTTTGTTATATATCTTATAAACCTTCTCGCTCTCTGCAAATAATTAGATAGCGAGGGCCACTTCAAGTCCACGGGGAGGAACACATGCGTAGATACGAAACTATTTTTATTGTCAGATCAAACATCGCCGAAGATGAAATTGATGCTGTTATCAACAAAACCAGCTCAATCATTGAAGGTGATGGCGGAATTATTATCAGAATTGACAAATGGGGTCTGAAAAAACTTGCCTACCTGATTAAAAAGGAAAGCCAGGGATATTATGTCTATCTTGATTATGCCTCCATTCCCGCCTCTGTTTCAGAAATGGAACGAATTTTCAGGATTGATGATAAAGTTCTCAAGTATTTAACAATTAAATTAGCTGACTCTTGCGATCCGGAAGCCATTAAAGAAGAACTGGCTAGTGCTGAAGCTGCACTGACTTCAGATGATGATGAGGCAAAAGAAGAAAAAGCAAGTCCCGTTGAAGCTGCCAAAACTACAACTGAAGATGAGGTAAAAAAAGAAGCAATTCCTTCTGAAACTGCCGCGATTTCAGATGAGGATGAGGCAAAAGAAGAGGAAGAAAGTTCTTCTGAAGAAAAGCAGGGTGACTAACTGGTATTCCCAATTTGTCTTTTTTCATTATATACAATTACTAAATACATATTTCTGGAGGAGTTAAAATGCCACCCAAAAAAAGAATATTCCCTCGGCAGAAAGTATGTCGATTTTGCGCAGACAAGAGTCTGGTGATTGACTACAAGGAAGTTCGAACATTGCGGAACTTTGTTACCGAGAGAGGTAAAATTATTCCCAGTCGCATTTATGGGAACTGTGCCAAGCACCAAAGAAAACTCACTGATGCTATTAAAAAGGCAAGGCAAATTGCCCTTATGCCATATACCGGACCTACATATTTGTAGAAAAACAGGTTAGAGATTTGGCTGTACCATATTCACAGGGTAGACACAAAGGTAATGAAGCGCACTACACAGGTCTGATTTTACTCATTGCAGTGTTGCTTTTCCCCACCCTTCTTCCTGAAAAAATTGGTTGGCTTACAAGCTTCGTTCCGCTGCCCATCTTTTATTACCTTGTAGTCCTGGGGAAAAAAGATGGCACAATTTTAATAAGAAATGCCATTCTCCTTTCAGCTGTTGGGGCATTGCTTATTGGTTCCATGCCTGTATTGATTTTCTCTTTTGCAATGGCACCTCTTGGAATAGCTTTCTCCCATGCTGTTTTCAATAAAAAAGAACCTGTTGCTACTGGTTTTATAGGATTCTTGTTTCTGGTATTTGCCTGGCTTCTGTTTTGGTCTGGTCTGGGCATGATACACCAGACAAATCCTTACACGACTTTACTTGTAGAACTTGATGAGGGGCTTTCCAATGGCCTCATACTCTATGAAGAGTCGGCTGATCTTGCGCCGGAAACCATGGAGAGTGTGAGAAGCGCTGTTGAACTTTTAAGGAACTATATACCAAAAGTCCTGCCGGCTATTCTGGTTTCAGCGATTCTAACTATAACATGGTTGAACCTTGTACTTGGGAACTGGTTACTGAAAAAGAAGGATAAAGATTTAACTGCCTGGCCTGATTACATTGAATGGACTTTGCCCGAGCCTCTGGTGTGGCTGGTTATAATGGCAGGAGTATCAGTCTTTTTGCTGCCGGAACCAATGAGCACCATCGGGCTTAATATTTTGATTGTTTGCATCACAGTGTATTTTTTTCAAGGGTTGGCAATTGTTGCCAGTCTGTTGAATAAATGGTCTGTACCAATGTTGATTCGTGTTCTTATTTATGCATTGATCTTCATTCAAACCTATGGCATCATCATATTGTCATTCCTTGGTTTGGCTGATGTATGGGCAGATTTCAGAAAGCTTAAGCAAGCAGATGAAAACCCAAATGCTTCTGTTTAAAAATTGTTACTGAATTATATATAAAAGTAAGATTACCCAAATTATAAATTTTAATGTGAATGCCTTGAGGTAGAAAAATGGAACTTATTCTTAAAAAAACAGTAGATACTCTTGGAGAAGAGGGGGATCTTGTAAAGGTTAAACCTGGTTATGGGAGAAATTATCTCATACCTAAGAAAATGGCAGTGCTCGCCAATAAGGCTAATCTTACTCTTTTAGAGCAGGAAAAAGCTGTTATTGAAACCAGAAGGGAGAAGCAGCGCCAGGAAGCCGAAACGCTGTCAAAAAAGATATCCGGTTCAAGCATAACAATTCAACACCGTGCAGGTGAAGAAGAAAAGCTCTTTGGCTCGGTTACTGCTGCTGATATTGCAGAAAAATTGGCAGAACTCGATATTCAGGTTGATAAGAAGAACGTACTCCTGACTGAACCAATAAAGACACTTGGTGAAGCTATTGTACCTATTAAAGTTGGTTACCAGATGACCTCGGATATTACAGTTACCATTGTCCCGCTGGAGACTGAATAATAATAATGAAAATGGGTGACAGGGCCATGAAAGCTGACAGGGCAGCATCAATGCCACAAACACCCTCTGATCCGCATCGTTTACCTCCCCAAAACCTGGAGGCAGAACAATGCGTACTGGGTTCCGTACTGCTGCAACAAGGTGCCCTGGTAAAAATACTGGAATTGCTGATACCGGAAGACTTTTACCGCGAAGCCCATAGGATCGTCTTCACAGCAATGGTGTCTCTTTTTGAAAAGAATGAACCCCAGGACATTATTACCGTTACCAACATATTAAAGAATAAAAACCAACTTGATGAAGTAGGAGGCCCTGCCTATCTGGCCAACCTTACAGATATTGTTCCTGTTGCCGCCAATATTATCTATTACGCTCAGATCATCAGATCAAAAGCTATTCTGCGGCGCCTGATTCAAACCTCTACTGAAATAGCTGCACGTTGTTATGAAGAGCAGGATGATATAGACAGCCTGGTCGATGATGCAGAACAGACAATATTTGAAATTTCCCGAACCAAGAGCAGCCAGGGCTTTCAGGCACTCAGTAAAATTATTCCAGAAACCTTCAAAAGAGTTGAAAAACTTGCTGAGAAGAAGGAGTTAATTACTGGCGTTCCAACCGGTTTTGAAGATCTCGACAAGATAACTTGCGGTCTGCAACCCTCCGATTTAATCATCCTCGCTGGCAGGCCAAGTATGGGGAAAACAGCCTTGGCAATGAATATTGTTCAAAATGCCGCAATCTTTCAAAAAGTCCCTGTTGCTGTTTTCAGCCTTGAAATGTCAAAAGAACAACTTGGCATGAGGATGCTCTGTTCCGTCAGCCGGGTTAATTCACAAGATCTCCGTACCGGCTTTATCAGAGACACCGACTGGCCTAAGCTTTCCAGAGCATCAGGTATCCTCTCAGGTGCACCAATCTTTATTGATGATTCTCCTGCTATCAGTGTTCTGGAAATGCGGGCCAAATCACGACGATTAAAAGCTGAGCACAACATTGGTTTAGTTGTTGTTGACTATCTACAACTCATGCGCGGCAGGAGCAATACAGAAAGAAGAGAACAGGAAATAAGTGAAATCTCCCGGTCGCTGAAAGCCATGGCCAAAGAACTGGATCTGCCGGTGATTGCCCTGTCTCAGCTTAACCGAAGCCTGGAGTCTCGCACCGACAAACGACCGCAGTTATCCGACCTGCGTGAATCAGGTGCCATTGAGCAGGATGCCGATGTTATCTGTTTTCTGTATCGCGATGAAATCTACAACAAAAGTGAAATTAATATCGGACTTGCAGATGTAATCATCGGTAAACAACGTAACGGACCTACCGGTACCGTTAAAATGACCTTTATTGACAAATTCACCACCTTTGAAAGTCGCTCTAGTATTGAAATTCCATCTTCTTTTGCTGAGTCAAATTAATTTTTTTAAACATCATCATGTCCATACCCCCACTAAACGATATCAACCGATACGATTTTGCCTCTATTGAGACCAAGTGGCAGAAGCATTGGCTTTCCCAAAAGTCCTTCAAAGTCAGTGAAGATCCTGCCCGCAAAAAATATTATCTGCTGGAAATGTTCCCCTATCCTTCCGGAAGAATTCATATGGGGCATGTAAGGAATTATTCCATTGGAGACGTGATCGCCCGCTTTAAGAGAATGTTTGGCTTCAATGTTTTGCATCCAATGGGTTGGGATGCTTTTGGCCTGCCTGCAGAGAATGCTGCATTAAAACATGACACCCATCCTGCAGAATGGACCTATGAAAACATAGATTACATGAAAAACCAGCTCCAGAGGATGGGCTTCAGTTATGACTGGGACAGAGAGTTAGCCACCTGTGATCCGGAATATTATCGATGGGAGCAGTTATTTTTCATCAAAATGTATGACAAAGGCCTGATTTACCGTAAAATGACCTCGGTTAACTGGTGTCAATCCTGCCAGACTGTCCTGGCAAATGAACAGGTCGTTGACGGTCTTTGTTGGCGATGTGACAATCAGGTGCTGCCTCAGGATATGCATGGCTGGTTTTTTCGCATTACCGATTACGCTGACGAGCTTTTGGCCGAATGTGACAATCTAACCGGCTGGCCTGAAAAAGTCCTCACCATGCAGCGTAATTGGATTGGTAAAAGCGTTGGTGCTGAAATAGATTTCCCTGTTGAGAACACTGAGCATGTGCTTAAAATCTTTACCACAAGGCCGGATACGATATTCGGGGCAACCTTCATGTCTGTTGCTCCTGAACACCCCCTTGTCGGATTGAGCAAAAACACTGATCAGGCAGATAAGGTTGCCGATTTTGTGGCCAAAACAAAAAAAGCCAGACAACAGCAAAAACCTGAAGAGGAAGTTGAGAAAGAAGGTGTTTTCATAGGACAGTATTGTATCAATCCCTACAATGGGAACCGCATCCCGATATTTACAGCAAATTTCGTTCTCATGGAGTATGGCACAGGTGCTGTTATGGCAGTCCCGGCACATGATCAAAGAGATTTTGAATTTGCCGAAAAATACAGCCTGCCTGTCGAGGTTGTTGTTCAACCTGCCGACGAACAACTTGTTGCTTCAGAGCTTTCAACAGCATATGAGGAACCAGGCATATTAACTCATTCCGGGCAATTCGACGGATTGACTTCAGAAGATGGAAAGAGAGCCATAACTGCCTTTGCGGAAGAAAATGGTTTTGGCAGCTCCAAGACAACTTTCCGACTCAGGGACTGGGGAATTTCCCGGCAGCGTTACTGGGGCACTCCGATCCCCATGTTACATTGCAACAAGTGCGGTATACAACCCGTGCCTGAAAAAGACCTGCCGGTTCTCCTGCCCATTGACGCTAAACCGGACAAAAGTGGACGATCTCCTCTCCATACTCTCGAAAATTTTTATAAAACAACCTGTCCTGTATGTGGAGGAGAGGCAAGGCGTGAAACGGATACCATGGATACCTTTGTGGAATCTTCCTGGTATTTTGCGCGTTATGCCTGCCCTGATTATACTGATGGCCCACTCGACAAAGCCAGGGTCGACTACTGGCTGCCGGTTGATCAGTATATCGGTGGGGTAGAACATGCTATTCTTCATCTTCTCTATGCCCGCTTTATCACAAAAGTTCTCCGTGATCTTGATTATATCTCCAGCCCCGAGCCGTTTGAGAATCTTCTGACCCAGGGAATGGTCATAAAAGACGGGGCAAAAATGTCTAAATCAAAAGGCAATGTTGTTGACCCGAATGAACTTGTTGAGAGGTATGGTGCTGACACTGTCCGCCTATTCAGCCTTTTTGCCGCCCCACCTGAACGGGACCTTGAATGGAATGATCAAGGGGTTGAAGGAGCATCCCGTTTTTTAAACAGGGTCTACCGTTTTGTAGAAAACAATAAGGATCAGATAGCAAGCGCTGCAAACCAGATTCCCGAGGAACTTAATGAAAAAAGCCGGGCTCTTCACAGAAAGACCCACCAAACTATTCGTAAGGTTACCCGGAACCTGGGAAACGAGTTCCATTTCAATACTGCCATCAGCGCTGTCATGGAGCTGGTTAACTTACTGTTATCCCCGTCTTCAGATGAGGCCGGGGATAATATAGCACTACCGGTTATTAAAGAAGCAGTGGACACTACACTCCTGCTTCTTTATCCAATGACACCTCATTTCTGTTCTGAGCTATGGGAAAGCACAGGGCATGACAAACAATTGGCAGACCACTCATGGCCGTCCGTTGACTCTGACTCAGCCAAAGATGAAGAAATCACCGTAGTTCTGCAGGTCAACGGTAAAGTGAGAAGCCGGCTTCTTGTTGCACCTGACATTGAAGATGATGAACTCAAGAAACTGACACTCGAGGATAATAAGGTCCAAAAATTTGTTGCAGGTCAACCCATTAAAAAACTAATCGTTGTCCCTAAGAAATTAGTGAATGTGGTTATTTAGATTTGAACAGGTGAAGATGTTGGCATGAATAACATATCAACAAGAATAGACCGCCGTGTGAAATCCTCTCACTTCCTGATTTCTTCATTCCTGCTGTTTTTCATACTTGTTTCGCTTTACAGCTGCGGATACACCAACCCCTATGTGCAAAAAGACTCTCAGGAAAATTCCACCAAAACATTATTTATTTCGACATGGCAAAACCGGACCAATGAACTGGGGTTAGAATCTTTATATTTTCGGCTTTTAAATGCCTGGTTTAAAAAATCCAGCAGAATTGCTGTAGTTTTTGGAGATGATCAGTCTGATCTGAAACTTACCGGTGAAATATCCTCCATTGACCTGCCGGGCCTGTTTTATGACTCTTTTGACGAAGCCTTAGAAATAAAAATAAAACTGACAGTCAGTTTTACCTTGTACGATAATCGCAACAAGACAATTTTGTGGCAGGAAAAAAAGTTTACAATTTATGAGCCCTTTCTCCTTGACCCTATAGGAGAAAAAACCCAGTATAATAAACAAAGGGCTTTACTTCGTATTGGTGATGAAATCAGTGAACTCATTTATTTAAAAGCTCACGAAATAATCAACAATATGCCTGAAAATAAGCAGAAGCAATAATCCTTACTAATACCTATCTTTTCCAAAAGAAGGTCTCTTAATAAAATTGCGGGAAAACAATTGCAGATTCAGTCAATCCCCCTGGTAAGCCCCCTTATTCTTGCTCCATTGGCTGGATATACAGACCTTCCCTTCCGAATTCTCTGCCGCCAATTCGGCGCAGGTCTCTGTTATACTGAAATGATTAGCTGCCATGGCCTGGTCTATCAAAAAGAAAAGACCCTGCGAATGACCATGACCGTTCCTGAGGAAAGGCCCGTCGCTCTCCAGATTTTCGGTGCAGACCCGGTCAAAATGGGGCAGGCTGCAGCAATAGTTTCTGAAATGGAGGTTGACATCATTGATATCAACATGGGTTGTCCGGTGAGAAAGGTCATAAAGAAAGGTGCAGGGGCAGCCCTGATGAAAGACCCGAAACTTGCTGCAACAATTATCTCAGAAGTGTGCAAAAATACTACCTTGCCTGTTACCGTCAAGATCCGAACCGGATGGAACCATGATTCGATTGTAGCGCCTGAATTTGCCAAAATGGCTGAAGATAACGGTGCAAGTGCTATTGCTGTGCACGGGCGCACCTGGTCCCAGGGATTTGGCGGCCAGGTTGATTGGCAGACTATTGCCCGGGTAAAGAAAAATGTTTCCATCCGGGTCATTGGGAATGGAGATGTGGATACATATGATGCAGCTATACTGGCCATGGAAAAGACAGGTTGCGATGGGATAATGATAGGCAGAGCTGCTCTGGGCAACCCCTGGGTAT
>JAUXHH010000014.1 GCA_030621655.1 Desulfobacterales bacterium | reverse complement strand
ACATTCGAACGTCCGGCAAATGCTATCTCCGGCCTATCCGGGGCTGGAAGCTGCTTGAGATCAAACACGCTTGTCAAAAAGCTGACATCGGTAAAATTCTGCTTTGCAATGATTGACACTGGAATCAATTACCTTGTGATAGCCAAAAGGGTCATCTGAATTTTTCAAATGACCTTGTTCAGACCATATTCAATTATACCTTCGGCTCCACTTTTAATGAGCTTTGGTATCAACTCACGAACCTGATGTTCGGAAATAACCGTCTCAACAGAATACCAGTCAGTATTATAAAGATTGGCAATGGTCGGGGCATTCATACTCGGCAACATGGAAATAATATCATCCAGTTTATCGGCGGGGATATTCATTTTCAGTCCGACTATTTTGTCAGCTCTGAGCGCCCCCTGAAGAAGCAGAACAATATTTTCAATTTTTTCCCTTTTCCATGGCTCCTTCCAGGCAATTTTATTGGCAATGAACTGGGTATTGGAAGTCATCATCTCATAGATGATCCGCAAGCCGTGCGCCCGGATAGTACTCTCCGTCTCAGTCACTTCAACAATGGCATCAGCCAAACCTGAAACAACCTTTGCCTCTGTTGCCCCCCAGGAAAACTCGATTTCGACATTGATGTTTTTTTCAGCAAAAAACTTCCGGGTATACTTAACAAGTTCGGTGGCTATCTTTTTGCCTTCAAGGTCTTCCAGCTTCTTAATGTCTGAATCGCCGGGAACTGCAACAACCCAGCGGGTTGGCCTTTTGCTTACCTTGGAGTAGAGCAGATCCTCCACAATAACCACATCTGACTCGTTTTCCAGTATCCAGTCCTTGCCGGTAATGCCGGCATCAATTACTCCCTGTTCAACATACCGTGACATCTCCTGGGCCCTGCAGATAGAGCAGGCCAGTTCATCATCATCGATTTCAGGGAAATAGCTCCGACTGGCGAGTTTGATCCGCCAACCGGATTTCTCAAACAGTTCAATGGTTGCCTTTTCAAGACTGCCTTTAGGAATTCCCAACTTTAAAATGCTCATTTTTTATATACCTCCCCGGGATCAAATACCGGTTCATCTATTGTTTCAAGTTTATTTTCTGATACTTTCCTGAAAAAACAGCTCCTGTGTCCGGTATGACAGGCAGCTCCCCCCAATTGTTCCACCTGATAAACAATCGTATCATCGTCACAATCCACAAGAATATTTCTAATAATCTGTAAATGGCCTGACGTCTCCCCTTTTAACCACAGCTTGTTTCTGGAGCGGCTCCAATAATGTGCCTTGCCTGTTTCAAGTGTTTTTTTCCAGGCCAGATCATTTACATAGGCCAGCATGAGAACTTCTTTCGTCTCATGATCCTGGACTATTGCCGGCAGTAGACCATTCCCCTTATCAAATTGTAAAGTCAGCATACTATCCTCTTCGGTCGAGACCTCTTCAGAATTACTGCTGATGTTTTCGTCACCCATAAAATGAATTATACATTGTGTCCGGAATTTACAGTATTCCTTTGGGCGCTTACAGTAAGCCTTTTCAGCAGCTACAGTCTCATTATATTTTTCACAAAAAAGATCCATAACTTTTATACTATCTTATTAATTCTATGCAAACCAACATTTATCGATCTCGCAGATAAGGAACGATGTGGGATTTCTAGATAAGCCTAGACTTCGAGATAAGTCTAGACTTCGAAATACCCGACGGACTGATTTTTTCGCCGGCAACCTCATGATTCTATTAGGCCCTGTTGCCGACTGCGAGACTCCGAAGTCTACGCTTATCTCGAAGTCTACGCTTATCTCGAAGTCGAAGTTTATACCATAAAATGGTGCATATCTACGGATGTATCATGATTTGATTTTAATATTTCCTCAGTCATGCAGCGGGCGACACGGTAGCATATTTCAAATGTAAACACCAGTCGCATTTTTCACAAGCCATGTTGCCCTATTCTACTGGAAAAAATTCATGACCGGGAAATTAATGCTTTTAAAATTACTTCTTGACACAGCCCCGTTTTCTAAATTTTAGTGTTCATCTGACGTAATTTTTTATTAAATAAGGAAGCAATCTGCTTTTGTAGCATCTAACCGGGTTTTAGACAAAACACATTAATACATGAGGATATTTCCATGAAAAAAGTAACACAGGGCGACCATGTGACTATTGAATATAAAGGTATGCTTGAGAATGGAGACACTGTCGAAAGCTCTGCAGATACAGGCCCCTTCGAATTAGAAGTTGGGGGAGGCGCTATGCCTCCAGGCTTTGAAAATGCGCTTATTAACATGAGAGAGGGCGAAGAAAAAACAGTTGTCCTGCAGCCGGATGAAGCTTTCGGTCATAAAGATAAAAAACTGCTGCACAAAGTTGATAGAAGCGTCTTTGGGAAAAATATAACCCCGAAAACCGGGATGGTCCTTGGAATGACCGTGGACAAAGACGGCCAGAAACAAAAAATACCCGCCCTTATTACTGCAGTTAATGGTGAGGAGGTGACAATAGATTTCAACCATCCTCTGGCAGGCAAAGCCATTACCTATAAATTTATTGTAACGGCAATCAAGTAGTCAATGTTCTAGTCAAACTGAAAGCTCTTTTCAGAAAATAGCCGTAAACACATATTCACCGCCTCAGAGTCATAGAGGTTTCCACTTTCCTCCTTTATATGCTCAAGAGCCGTTCCCACACCCATTGCAGGACGATACGGGCGGTGGGAGGCCATGGCCTCAACCACATCGGCCACGCAGATAATTTTTGCCTCAATGAGTATCTGTTCCGAGGAAAGCCCCTGGGGATAACCGGAACCGTTCAGCCTTTCATGGTGTTGATGCACGATCTGGGCAATTGGCCAGGGAAAATCAATGGTCTTCAGCAGATCATACCCAACCTGGGAATGCGTTCTGATCAGGCTAAATTCTATATCGTTCAGACGACTGGGCTTTGAAAGAATTTCAGCCGGCACATAAATTTTCCCAAGGTCATGAACAACCCCTGCCATGAAAATACCCTCTATCTGATGGGCAGGAAGATCCATTTCCTCGGCAATTGCTCGCGCCAATGTTGCCACCCGACGCTGATGCCCTGCTGTATAAGGATCCCGAACTTCAACTGTAGATGCGACAACCTTGATAGTTCCAGACAATGCCTTCTGTAATTTATCAACATGCAGTTCTATCTCTTTTCCTGCTGCAATTCTTTCAATACGGGTCCGTAAGGCACGGATACCATAGGTAAGATCATTGGCCAACCCCATGAGACGGTCTATTTCACTTTTATCAAATGCTCCAGCTGTTGAGGCATAAATTGTTAAAACTCCCAAAACATTTTCCTCATATATCATAGGCAGAGCAACAGAAGAATTGAATCCTCTTTTAAGCATTTCTTCCTGCCAGAATACAATAGTGGAATTCTCGCGGGTATTTTCATTCACCATCGGTTTCCCCGTCCGGATAGCTGTTCCGGTTGGCCCCCGTCCATGCTCACTGTCAGCCCATGAAATTTTTATTGCTTCCAGAAACCCGTCATTTTCCCCCATCCAGGCAACCGGCTTGACACTTTTTTCAATATTCTGTTCAGCAAAACCTACCCAGGCCATTTTATAACCACCCACCGCGACAATAATTCTGCAAACCTCCTGGATAAGATTCTGCTCATCCGTAGCCCTGACCACTGCATGGATACACTCACTGAGCATGGTCAACTCAAGGTTTATATTGCTCAACGACTCCTCAGCTTTTTTACGCACTTCCATCTCTGTCTGAAGATCATTATATGCCTTCTCCAGTTCCAGTCGCCTCTCCTCAACTTCAGCTGTTCTGGTTTTTACTTCTTCCTCCAAATGGACCCGGTAGCTTTTCCGCTGCTCTATGAATTCAGCCCTCTCCAGGGCCTTGTTCACTGCATGTTCCAGTACACCCATATCATGAATGGGCTTGGCAATATAGTCCCAGGCGCCCAGCTTCAAAGCCTTGATGGCATCCCCAATAGTCCCCATGCCTGAAACCAGGATAACCGGAGTATCTGGAGACTCCTTGGTTATATGACCCAACACTTCCAAGCCGTCCATTTCCGGCATCCTGAGATCCAGCATAACCAGATCCGGCCTTTCACGACGGAATGTCTCTAAACCAAGAAGACCATTTTCAGCCTGTAGAACTTCATAGCCGCTGTCTTCAAGATATGCGACCAGAATCTCCCGGACAAATTCATCATCATCAACTGTCAGAACTTTTCTTATCTTTTCTGTTCCCATGCTGAATTCAAATTCCTTTTTTCTCTATTTCCCTTAAAACTATCCTGAAAAACATCCTCACCGATTTTTTTTACATACTACTTTGCTTAACTCAACGGGAGCCTGATCGAAAATATTGTCCCCTTGCCTGGCTCAGATTCGACATCCATCAAGCCCTGGTGGGCAACCGTTATAAGAAAGTAACTGACAGCAAGGCCGAGACCGGTACCCTCCCCTGGTGGCTTCGTTGTAAAAAAAGGTTCGAACACTCTTCGTTGAACCGTTTCATCCATACCTGCCCCATTGTCCTCCACCTCTATTAAAACCATATTCCTTTGAGCTTCATGCCTGGTGCGTAAGACAATCTTCGGGTTTTCCAGCAGTATCTCCTCGCTAAATACAGCTTGGGCTGCATTACGGATCAAATTACGCATAACCTGTTCAATTTCCGATGAGATGCAGGGGACTTCAGGGAGGCTGGAATCATATTCCTTAACAACTTCTATGCTGTTAAAATGATACTTTTCCTTATACTCCTCGTTGGATATTAGCGTTTCAAGGAGACTGTCCAGCAGTTTTTCCAGGTTTCTTAATTCCTTGGGCGCCTGATGGACCTGACTGAACTGAAGCATGTAAGAAACTATATCCGCAGCCCTTTTCCCGGAACTCCTTATACCTGCAAGAAATTTGGGGATTTGACGCTGGTCAATATATTCCTGGACCTTTTTCAAATCAATCCCAAGTTCAGCTGCCGCTTCAATATTTTTCGGAAGTTCAGGTGATAAGCGACGTATAACATTCTGGGCTCCCTGGATGATGCCACCCAAGGGGTTATTGATCTCATGTGCCATTCCTTCAACAAGCCCGACCACGGAAGTCATCTTTTCAGACTGAACCAGCCTGTCTTCCATCAACACCCTCTCTGTAACATCATCAATCCGAATAACAGCTCCTTTGTAATCCTCAAGGCGTAAAGGATAAATTATTATATCCGTATAACGGCCTACTCCTTTCCGGGGTGTACAGTACACACTTTCAAGCTTTTGAATATTCTGCTGCTTTACTGCCTGGTTGATGTTGGGTATCTTGTCACTGAGCATAGGGCAGACTGCCTCCAGCTGCCGGCCATATGCCTTTTCCGGTTCCAGACCGGTCATTTTTGTTGCTTCATTGTTCATTTGATTAACACGTCCATCTAAATCGACACCTATCAGGGCTGATGGCATAGCATTAATGATATTTTGCAGATACAACTGGACCTTGGCAATATCATCTTCCGCCTTTTTACGCGTCGAAACATCTGCAAAGGTTAAGACAGCTCCCTGGATTTCCCCGTTTTCAATTACCGGAGTACTTATATAATCGACCGGAAACCTGGAACCATCCTTTCTGAAGTAAATTTCATCTGTTCCATGATGAACTTGACCATCGTTTAGTGCGGCTGATATGGGACATTCCTCTTCCGGATAGGGCGTTCCATCGGTTTTGGTGTGGTGAATAGTATAATGCTGACTACGCCCGATCAACTCTTCGGGCTCCCAGCCGAGCATCTTTGCCGCAGCAGGATTGACAAAGGTAGTTATCCCCTTTTTATCAATTCCGTAAATTCCCTCTCCTGCTGCTGTGAGGATCTGTTCCTGCTGCTCCCTTAATGTTTCCAGAGCAGCCTCAGCCTGCTGCCTTTCAAATATCCTGCTTCTCATTCCAAGGTAACTGATGACTATGCCTAAAATACCGAGGAACCACCATAATAAATGTCCCCACTTCAGCATTTTAAGCTGCTGCAGATTTGCAATCCCGAACTTGGACAATGGTATCCTGATGGTTATGCCACCACGGACATCCCCTATCTCATAACCATCTTCTGCATGACATTTAAGACAGGGCTTTTCAATTACAAAGGGCTGCATAAGCAAAAAATTCTGCTCCCCGTTAATTGTTACAACTTCTCCCACTTCTCTCTCGCCTTTTATCAAAGCATTCAAGGCTGCTGTTTCCCACTCGTCAGCTTTGTCGGAGATACTGACTGGATCAAGGCTTTTAAGCTCTCCTCTTGCTATATAATCCTGCCCGGCAAGTTCATATATTTCATCCATCATCAAGGCATGAGCAGCTAAGACCAGATGTTTTCCGGACGGAGTGATTATTTCCTGCTCCGTTACGTCAGCCGGCAGTTTATGAATACGACTTTTTTCTGCCGGAATATAGATGCCGCCCTGTAAAGCGTTCCATCTGCGATAGCTGTTATCACTCTGGATATAGGCACGTGCCACATTGAGGGCCACCTCCCTGGTCTCCTGATGTTGGAGATGGAGATTCCATGCCAGGGAGGCTATTACAGTACATGTCCAGCATACGCCCAAAACAGCGCTGTAAAAACCGACTCTGGTTGAACGTTGCTTTTTGTTAGAAACTGCGCTTGTCACTTGTAATCCTTACTGTGTCCCGCAAAACTCTGTTTGCACCGGGAAGAATTGATTTGCGAAAAATTCCACTCTCGCTTACCTTTGAACACTCACCGTGTTACTAAAAAGAATACCCTAAGACAAACCTAAAGGGACTATATGTTATTTGCATCTCTCAGATGCCATACAACTATATTATACTATATAAAAAAAGAAAGTGTGCACCCCCAAAAAGCATATAAACAATCACAATCCCTGATAGTACCGGCTGCAAATTTCTCATGCCGTTTATATACTGTTAATAACAAGAACAGAAAACCCTCTTACATAAAGGCACAGCATGGAAAACTCAATCTCTTGGGAAACTGACTTGAAAAAGGCGCGTGAACGTGCTCAATTGCAACACCTGCCAATACTGTTGTTCTTCCACAACCCCGGCTGAACCGGCTGCCAGCAGATGGATGCAGTTACGTATCCCGACAATAAGGTTATTGAATTTATCCAGAAGTCATTTATTCCTCTCCAGGTACCACATGACGCAAAACCACTGTCCGCTGATTTCAATATCAAATGGACACCAACTTTAATAACCCTTGGTTTAGACGCAAAAGAACATCATCGCACTGTTGGTTTTCTTGACCCGGGTAATTTTATTGCCAATTCACTTCTCGGTATAGGTAAATACCACTTTGATAATGACCGTTACCCAGAGGCGTTATCATTTTTTGATACTGTTATTTCTGATCATTCCCAAAATGATGCGGCAGCAGAGGCAATTTTTCTTCAGGGTGCATCGCGCTATAAAAATTCAGGTAACCCAATTCATCTGAAAGAAGCATATGAGTCCCTCAGCAGCAAGTATCCCAATAATGAATGGACCAAAAGAGCTTATCCATACCGACTGTTGTAAGCGGTAATTAAATCATACAATGGTATAAAACTGAAAAAGCCCCTCCCGTATTACCGGGAGGGGCTTTTTCAGATGACTGTGCTTTTTTGCAAACAGATTCACCATATATCATGGTTTATAATTATAAATCCATTTTTCTGATTTACATCTTGGACAGCAGTTATCAACATGATTTTTCTTGGGCCATTCATGCGAACAATCCTCACAGTAATAGATCGCGAACTCTGAGTCAGAGTTATATATCCATACTGTTATCCCCAGAAGACATGTCATGTATATCGCCAATTGCATAACTGCTGCATAAGGACTTATGGTAATACTTTTGGCAAAAAATGTGACCAGAAGAAACGCCGGGATGAAAGCAAGGACAAACCCGCTGCTGGCAGCATAAAACAATCTCAATTTTGATATCTTTTTCATGGTCGCTGTATTTAACATTTTAATATTTAAAAACCTCTCTATTTCTTGAATAATGTAATTAGGAACGAGAAAAAACGAGACATTCACCGGGTTCTTCAAAAGCATTTTCATGCAATATTTTCTTACTTCCCAACAAAATGATCATACCCCTGATAGGCTATCTCCCGGCGTTCACCACCATTGCACAGGAACACACCTTGCTCTTCGACAATCCGGCCAATACAAAAAATCTCCCTGCCGAACTTCTCAGAAACCAGTTGGAGCAGATTTTGTTCATCTGAGGCCCTGGTTGTAAAAAGGAGCTGATAATCCTCCCCACCTTTGAGCACCCAGTCAAGTACTTCAGCATCCAGTTCTGTCGCTGCATGTTCCAGAAACGTGGAAAGAGGCAGGAGATCCTGCTGAATTTCCGCACCGACATCACTTTCCTGACAGAGATGGGCAAGATCGGTGGCCAGGCCATCAGAGATATCCATCATTGCATGGACAAAGCCACTGGAAGAAAGGATTCTTCCAAGATCAATTTGCGCTTCCGGGTCAAGATGCGCTTCAATAAGATGCTGCCATTTGCCTGACATCTCAGCAGACTGGCATTGACCACTTCGGCATAATCCAAGACCTGCCGCAGCATTACCGAGTGAACCGGATACCCAGATCAAATCCCCGGATTTAGCCCCTGAACGAAAACATATTTGCCCCCTGTCCCCCTCTCCTGTGACAGTAACTGATAATATAAGATCATTTTGACTTTTAACCGTATCGCCGCCGACCAGCAGGGTGTCATGTTCATTAAGTACCGAGGTAAACCCCGACATAAAGTCATCGAACCATGATGGCACTGATCCTGGAAAAGCCACACTCAACAGACAGGTGCGTGGTTGGCCGCCCATGGCAGCTATATCACTTAAATTAACAGAAGCACATTTTCTGCCGAGCAGGTATGGAGGATGCCAGGCCAGATCAAAATGCACTCCTTCCACAAGGGTGTCAGTAGTGAGAAGCAAGCAGTTCTCCCCATCTTTTTTCAGGACTGCACAATCATCCCCAATACCCTTGATCAGGTACTCCCTGTCATGGCTTTCCACATAGTGCAAAATACGATTAATACATTCCCTTTCAGAGGTCATGACTGACTGCCTTACTATAAATGAAGGGGTGTCGGAAACTATTTTATTCGACGCAATGAAGTCTTGCCCTTGTTATCCTGCTGAGTATCATCTTTGACAGGCTGTTTTTTTGTATCAAAGATGACTGCCTTCATAAACCGATCTTCGCCATCCATGGTAAATATCTCATGCCCTGTCATCTGCTCTGTCCTTAAAATCCAGGCAATCTTTCTTGGCGGCAATGATAAAACATGCATGCTTACATGCCACCATTCATCTTTTTTTGTATCGTCACGTACTATATCGCTTACCAGGGCGTAAACCAACATTTGTGGTTTCTTGGCGGCAATCAAAACGATATCACCAATTTCAACAGTATCTTTGAATGGCACTAATTTTTTCAGGTCGCTTACTATTTTTTCCATACTATTATTAAATGTACCTTTATACCTTTTTTCTGCAATCAAGCCGCCGGTATTGGATTGCTTCAGCAATATGCTTAGCCTCTAGAATCTCCCTCTTATCAAGGTCGGCAATGGTTCGGGCTATTTTCAATATTCTATGATAGGACCGTGCTGAAAGGCCCAACCGTTCCACAGCTTCTTCAAGGAGCTTCCGGGATGGTTCGTCCAGACTGCAAAAATTTTTCAGGTCTTTTGATCCCATTTGCCCGTTACAATAAAACTTTTTGCGATATTTGTACCGTTCTTTCTGAATATCTCTGGCCCCTTCAACCCGATCTTTTATTTGTGCCGATGAATCGCCGCTATGCGAACCGGACATTTCTTTATAAAGCAGCGCCGGTACTTCCAGGTGCATATCAATTCTGTCCTGAAGCGGCCCGGAAAGCTTGCTTTCATACCTTTGGATCTGGGTCGGTGTACAGGTGCAGTTGTTCCGGGTGTCCCCCAGGTAACCGCATGGGCATGGATTTAATGCAACCACCAGGATAAAACGGGCCGGAAAGCTCAGTGAACTGGCTGCCCTGGAAATGGTTACAAACCCATCCTCAACCGGTTGACGCAAAACTTCCAGAACATGCTTTTTGAATTCTGCTGATTCATCCAGAAAAAGTACCCCGTTATGGGCCAGAGAAACCTCACCTGGCCTCGGGTTCTGTCCACCGCCGATGAGACCTGCATCAGAGATGGTATGATGCGGGGCCCTGAAAGGCCTGGAGGTGAGAAGCGGTTTGTCTGCAGGCAGCAACCCCATGACACTGTAAATCTTGGTAGTTTCCAGTGCCTCCTCAAAGGTCAGGTCCGGCAGGATCGTGGGTAAACGCCTGGCCAGCATGGTCTTGCCTGAACCGGGCGGGCCCTTCATGAGGATATTGTGTCCGCCGGCAGCTGCAATCTCCAGTGCCCGCTTCACATGCTCCTGTCCCTTTACCTCATTAAAATCGACGTCATAATGAGTGCTATTGTTAAATACATTTTGCAAATCAACAGAGGTTGGTTCTATTGCAGTCCTGCCGGCGAGAAACTCTACTGCTTCATAGAGTTTTTTAACTCCAATCACCTGAATACCAGCGACTGTGGCAGCCTCATTGGCATTCTCCTCCGGCACCAGGACACCCTCCATTCCTTCGTTACGGGCCGCAATAGCCATGGGCAGAATGCCTTTTGCGTTCCGGATGGAGCCGTCTAAAGAAAGCTCGCCGATGATGCCATACTTTTCCAGCTTCTCACTTTTTAATATCTCAGAAGCAACGAGGATGCCAAGTGCCATGGGAAGGTCATAACCGGTGCCCTCTTTTTTCACGTCCGCCGGTGCCAGATTGACAGTAATCCTGCGGTTTGGAAAATCATAGCCACTGTTCTTTATAGCCGCCTTTACCCGTTCCCGGCTTTCCCGGACAGCGCCTTCGGGCAAACCGACCGTAGAAAACGCGGGCAACCCGTAGGAAATGTCAACCTCCACTTCCACGGGCAGACCGTCCACCCCAACAACTGCACTGCTCTGAATTTTTGCCAGCATACCGATATCTGTTAATTAAAAGACTCATGGGGAATAATATCCGCCCATCTCGGGACTGTATTCACCGTCCCTTTCCTGGTAGACATAAAATGGCGGCAGGATCGTCAACTCCTCACCCCCCTGTTTCACAGCCTCTATTATTAACAGATTTGCAGCACTACCGGGGTAACTGAAAATTGGTAGCATTTTCTTAGGTTCCAACCCGGCATTTTTTAGCTCGGAAATTACTGCCGCCCCTCTGGATGCAGGATAGATAAAGCCCCCCCTGCCTCGTTTTCTAACAGCCCAATTGGCTGCTTTTATGACGCTTGCAAGGTCGGCGGCCTGCTCATGACGGGCCAATGCCTGCTCACCACCCGGATTAACCCTGCCCGTCCCGGACTTTCTGTAAGGCGGGTTACTGACAACCCAGTCAAAAGAACCGGGGGCAATATATTTCCCTATCTCCCTGAGGTCACCCTGAACGATTTCAATACGTTCCTGCCGGTTGTTCAGCACGACATTTTTGTTGGCCAGTGCGGTTAAACCAGGTTGAATTTCAAGGCCGGTTATGCTGACAGAGGGCCACCGATAGGCAAGGATCAGCGAAACTATACCGCAGCCACACCCCAGATCAAGAATTCTGTCACCCGGCCTGGGTTGAATGAAGTTGCCCAACAGCACCGCATCTAAAGAAAAACGGTAGCCCGTACGATGCTGCAGACACCTGATACGGCCATCAAAAAGTGCATCTTCCGTATAATCCTTTTCAGCGGTCATACCAGAATTTTGCAGGGCCGGGAATCAATCCCGGCTGAAGTCTTTGGAGAAATTCCTGTTTGTTATACCGGACCCACTTTTTCATCTGCAATCAGCTTGTTCAAGAGAAATCCGGTCAGGATCTTGGGATAGAAATAGGTGGCCTTGTGGGGCATGATCAGCTGTTCATCCGCCACCCTTTTCACCTGGGAAACCTTTGTGTTATTCATCAAAAAGAGAAGTTCCAGGGAACTGTCACTTGCAACATATTCCTTCACTGCCACATCGAGGGCCTCATCCGGGTCGGCAAAATACCTGACCAGATTGTCATGTTCAACCCGCTCATATTCCAGTCCCAGAATATTTTTCACGACCAGATCTGATAAAACAACCACATCCAGACCCTGCAAGGCGGTCGGCCTGTCGGCAAGCGCTTCTATCTCGCCGGCTTTCTTTTTTAAGGTGAGCATGAAACAGCGATCCTCATCAGCATGATAGAGGCCGAACATTATTGAGTCCTGCTGTTTTGTAAAAATTCTTTCCTCCATTCTTGCCAGAACTTCACCGAGAAATATTTCCCGTGAACAACCGGTTATCTCCTCCAGATGAAAATAGGCAGACAACATGGATGCCAGTTCGTCCATGGAAGGAAGCCCGGGCAGAACATCGTCCGGCAAAGTTACCAGCCTGTGGGTCGGCAGTACTTTCAGGCCGGGATCTTCCATAGGGCAAAGGTACATCATGGTGTAATTATATGGACTCTGGGCAGACAACTCACCCTGACGCTCTTTCATCAACTGGCTGTACTGCAGAGACGTTTTATACCGGTGATGGCCATCGGCAATGTAAACGGCATTATCCTTGAACAGTTCCTGAACCCTGGCCAGAGTATCCTTGTCAGTTACCGGCCAGATTGAATGTTTGCCGCCGTCGGCATCCCTGACCTCATAGAGAGGTTTTTCTGAACAGCCTGCTTCAAGGGCTGTCATAATCTGCATCTCAGGATCAGAATACAATGAAAATATCTGGCTGAATTGCGCCTGGCAGGTATCCATCAACCGTAAACGGTCAGCAGTTACAGTATCGAATGTCTGTTCGTGGGGCTTGACGATTCCCTCGGAAAACTCAGAGAGTTTCACCAGGCCAATAAACCCTTTGCGGGTAAAACGAAGCCCGGAGGCCAATTTGTAATCAATGCGATAGAGATAAAAACCCGGTTCGTCGTCACGGATAAGGATGTCCTCTTCCTGCCACTTGGTGAAATAGTTCCTGGCAGAGTTATAGCGCTCAGCGGAATCATCACCCTTGCCTGGAGATTTGCTGATATCCAGGTGAATCATGTTATATGGATTCCTGGCCTGAAAAGCAGCCTGGTTTTTTTCATCAATTATGTCATACGGAGGAGTTACAACATCCTCCAAGTGCTCCAGCTTCAGGGGATTGAAGCGCAGAGCTCTAAACGGCGCCACTATGGCCATACCGGTATACTCCTCGATCTGTTTTATAATGCCCGGAAGATAGCTGGAGAAAACAATGCGAAAGTCTTTCTTGCTCTCCCGGACAAGGTTGGTTATTTTTAGTATACATAATAAAAAACTTGGTTCTGCACCCTATTAAAAAAGCAATTTGTTTTCAACAATACTTTTGGATTTTTAATTACATTTTTTTCATATAAAACTGCGAGGTGTTCCCGACATGTTCCACATCTTTATAAAAAGTCATTTTTCGGCCGGCCATCACTTGAGAAATTATCCTGGAAACTGCGAAAGGCCCCATGGTCACAACTGGAAAGTTGAGGTAACTGTCAAGGCTGACGGTTTAGACAATCTTGGCATGGGAATTGATTTCAGAGCTGTAAAAGAGGCCGTAGAAAAAGTTCTCGATACACTTGACCACCATGATCTGAACGAACACGCTGAATTTCAGACTATAAACCCGTCCTCAGAAAATATTGCGGTCTATATCTTCAATAACCTGCAGAATGACCTTTCTACTGACCGGTATGGAGTTCACAGTGTCACTGTATGCGAAACAGACAATTCCGGTGTAACGTACTTTGGGCAGTGAAACGCAGGTAAAGATCGCTGAGCAGTTCTACAGTATCCAGGGAGAATCCTCCTTTGCCGGATATCCATGCTTTTTTATCCGTTTTGCCGATTGCAACCTGCGCTGCACTTACTGTGATACCCGTTATGCCTATGAGGATGATCATCCCCTATTCAGTATAAGCCAGATACTGGCAGAACTGCAGAAATATCCCGGTGCCATTGTTGAAGTTACCGGGGGTGAACCCCTGCTGCAGAAAGGGGTTTACCCTCTCCTGGAAAAATTACTGGCAGCAGGCAGGACAGTCCTGCTTGAAACAAACGGCAGTCTCAGCCTTACCGACGTTCCCAGAGACGTGGTCAGGATCATGGATATGAAATGCCCGGGGAGCGGGATGCATGAGCAGATGGATTTTGACAACTTCGATCTCCTGGACCCAAAGGATGAGATCAAATTTGTCATGGGCTCCAGGGATGATTACAACTGGGCGGTGCAGCTGGTTTCCGCATACGGTCTGCAGAATAAAGCAACCGTTACCTTTTCACCGGTGACTTCCAAGCTGTCACCTGCAACCCTTGCCGACTGGATTCTGGAGGATAATCTGCCGGTCAGGTTACGGCTGCAGCTGCACACCATTATCTGGCCGGGCAAGACAAAAGGCTATTAGCTATATCAATTATATGCTATTGCTTGCTTTGCGGAGCATCTGCCGAAGATTTACCGAGCAAAGAAAATACAGCCGATTACGTGGCCCCGCACAGCGGGACATTCCTCATATCAGCAGCCATGTTGACTTGTTAATCTTTTTAAAAGCCGCCCATAAGGACGGCTTTTTTATTTGATCACATTCTATTGGTAATTAATTGCTTATCATTTTCCATCCATAACCAGTGCAGGTGTCAATTGGGAAAAACCGACTATTTTACCGCCATTAGCCTTGACAAACTCTTCAGCATTCTTCTTGAGCTTAAAGGGAATCGCCTCCCCTCCCATGGGGCCGTTAATTTCTGAACCAACCACATAATAGGCGCCGAAAGCGCTTTCATACATTCCGTCTGAATAAAGAGTAACCCATGCCATTTTTGTCTTAGCAGCCGGCCCTTTTGCATATTTTGACGGATCAGCATTAAAATCGACCATACATTTGGTCGAACAGAAATGCAGGGTGCTGCCATCCATAGCCCATGTCTGACATTTATGCTTTTGGTATCTTGCCGGATACATATCACAGACAGTGCAGGAATCTTTTTCTGTTGGCTCCTTTATCTTGCCTGTTTTCTTTCTTTTCTTATCAATCAACAACCTGGACTTCGACAG
>JAUXHH010000212.1 GCA_030621655.1 Desulfobacterales bacterium | reverse complement strand
AAAAGTCTCGCAGTCGGAAACAGGGCCCAATAAAATCAATAGGTTATAGGCGGGAAACCTGTCCGTCGAGTGCTTTTTACGAGACCGACAATTATCATCAAAAATCAATAAATTCTTTTATTGCCCTCTTAAACTATCTAAACGAAAAGAGAACTCACTGAGTCTTCAGAATGAATTCTCCCAATCGCTTCTCCTAGAAGTTGTGAAACAGAAAGTACTGTTATTTTGTCACATTCCTTGGATTTACCGCGCAGCGGGATACTGTTCGTTATAACGAGTGATTTAATAACTGATGCTTCAAGTCGTTCAATAGCCGGTCCCGAAAGTACACCATGCGAACAGCAGGCATGCACTTCAGCAGCACCTGCCTCCATCAGCATTGCAGCAGCATTACAAAGGGTCCCTGCCGTATCAACCATGTCATCAAGCAATATCGCGGTCTTTCCCTCAACATCACCGATAACATTCATGGCTTTAGACTCATTGGGCCGATCACGGCGCTTATCAATAATGGCAAGATCAGACTTTAAACGTTTGGCAAAAGCACGTGTTCTTTCAACACCGCCGGCATCAGGTGAGACCATAATCACGTTATTAAAGGCCTCATTGATATACTCAAGCAGCACTGGAGCCGCATAGAGATGATCGACAGGGATATTGAAAAATCCCTGGATCTGGCCGGCATGAAGATCCATTGCCAGAACCCTCCGCACACCGACAACCATCAACATTTCAGCCACAACTTTAGCTGTTATGGGCACACGAGGGGCAACTTTTCTATCCTGCCTGGCATATCCATAATATGGCAGAACAGCTGTAATCCTTCTGGCAGAGGCACGGCGCAGTGCGTCAACCATGATTACCAGTTCCATCAGGTGATCGTTTACCGGAGTACATGTAGGTTGAATGACAAACACATCCGTTCCCCGCACATTCTCCCCAATCTCAATAAATATCTCACCGTCACTGAATCGTCTGACCTCAACTTTCGACAGAGGAATATTGAGGTGCCCGCAAATCTCATGCGCTAATTCCGGGTTGGCATTTCCAGAAAATACCTTAATAATGTTAGGCATAGTTCTTTATTCGTATAGTTTTTATTTAATCATATCCGCCGATTCTTGATCATTCTTACATCTGTGTGGCGAATTTTTTTTCAGTGGCTGGGGCGGGAGGATTCGAACCTCCGAATGCAGGCACCAAAAACCTGTGTCTTACCGCTTGACGACGCCCCAATGTGCTCATTTTTATAAAGCCGTGAAAGTATCTCCAATAAATCCGGCTCCGGTCTGCAACATTTAGAACGATTCCCTCGAGACAAATAAATTATTATATATTTTTACTGAAAGACAATCAAGGAATATACGGTCTGGCAAGAAATACATTTCCAAGAAATTTTCTACTCAACTGAATAAAACTGCGCCGAGCATCTTCCTCACTTAAAAACAAACCAAACACGGTAGGACCACTACCGCTCATCAGAGATGTTACAGCACCGGCCTTCTTCAATTCCTTCTTAATATCTTCTATCTCCGGATAGCGGCTGATTGTAACCACTTCGAGATCGTTTCCAATTCCCTCATATAAACCAGGGGCCGCACCATGAAAATCCCTAGTCACTTTTTGGCCCCGCGCTAAGATATATGGATTGGAGTTGGATGTCAACGGGAAATTCTCATACACCCATTTTGTTGAAACTTCAAATCCAGGGTTCACCAGTACAATCGAAAATCCCTTCATGGGCTCGACCTGTTGAATGATGTCACCGATTCCAGTAGCCACTGCAGCACTGCAACCCTGCATAAAAAATGGCACATCTGCTCCCAGCGGCCGGGCAATTTCCATTAACTGCTCCCGGCCCAAATCGGTATTAAAAAGTGTATTCAAGCCAATGACCACAGCTGCAGCATCACTGCTGCCGCCTCCCAGGCCGGCGGCTATAGGTATATTTTTCTCCAGTATGATCTTTATTCCTGCCTTAATCCCTGTGGCAGAAAAAAAAGCCTGGGCTGCCCTGTAGACAAGATTCCCCTGGTCTGCCGGAAGTGTGGTTCCCGGGCATGATAATGAAATTGCCTCCGCCTGCCTGGATAGATGCAAAATATCAAAAAGCTCAATCTTCAGCATTTGGCTTTCAATTTCATGAAAGCCGTCAGGGCGGCGATTTAAAACTTTTAAAAAAAGGTTGATCTTGGCAGGAGCCTTTAAGGTAAGGCTGGAGATCTTATCTTTTTGAGTTACTTCTTTCACGAACCGGAGGTCATTATACTGGAAGAATTGGCAAGTATTTTTCTGATTTTCTGTTTATGCAAGGTTCAGCCACTTTGTTGGGAAACTTTTGCAACATATCTCATTTTTAAATCATAGAGAACATTCTTGAAAATATCCTGCTCCTCATCAGTCAAATTCCCTTTTGTTTTGTCCTCCAGCAATTGCAGTGTATCAATTGTATGCTTAACCAGAATCAGATTCTGTTGTTTTTCTCCGGTCACCGGATCACTGATTTCACCGAGGTGGAAAAGAGCTGAGGTGTTAAGAGACATGACAAATGCCGTGAAAGTAACTTCCGGCATAACACATTTGCCATCTTTTCTTACCTGGCCTTCCGGGCACGGTTCACATTTCTCATTCTTCTCCATGCTGATCACCTCAGTTGTATTTAATTGCCCAATTTATATTTCTGCGTAATGGGGAAGCACCAAAGCCGTTGCATCATCAATATATTCAAGCTGCTGTACAGTTTTTAAAAGCTCCTTGCTAATCATATTGTCTGTGTTGAGCAGGATAATATTCAGCCCCTGTTCCGTCTCGCGCCCCACAGTCATTCTTGAAATATTCACCCCATGTTTACCCAGGGTTGTACCCAGCGCACCTATGACACCCGGCACGTCCTTGTTATAAACGAAAAGCATGGGCCCGGTGGGGAGTGCTTCCAGGCGGAAAGTATTCATTCTTACCAATCGGGGTTCATTCTTGCCAAAAACCGTTCCAGCCAACATATTTTCCCCCTCGGTTGTCTTTACCCGAATTGAAAGGAGACTGGTAAAATCATCGGAATGACCGGTTCTGGATTCTACCACGCGTATGCCTCTTTCCTTTGCTATGAGAGGAGCATTGACATAATTAACAGCGTCCTGCAGGATCGGTGTGAAAAGACCTTTAAGGAAAGCTACTGTTATTGGACTGGTGGTCAGTTCTTCAAACTCGCCGATATATTCCAGGTTGATCTCTTCCACTCCGCCTTTAGCAATCTGCATATGAAAAGAACCCAGCATTTCCGCCAGGGTGAGATACGGACCAACTTTGGAAAGTACGTCGCTGCTTACAGAAGGCACATTCACCGCATTACTTACCACGCCTGTTCTCAGATATTCTCCTATCTGCTTGGCGATCGCAACAGCAACATTTTCCTGGGCCTCACTTGTTGAAGCACCGAGGTGTGGTGTGCAGATAAAGTTATCCAGTCCCAGCAGTGGACAATTTTCCTTTGTTGTCGGCTCCTGGGCAAAAACATCCAGGGCTGCCCCGGCAATTTCTCCAGTGGTAAGAGCTTCGTACAGGGCCTCTTCATCAACCACCCCGCCGCGGGCACAGTCAATGAGCATGGCATCCTTTTTCATATTCTTGAATGCTGCTGTTGAAATAAGGTTCTTGGTATCCTTGGTCATGGGAACATGCACAGAAATAAAATCAGCTCTCTTGCA
>JAUXHH010000008.1 GCA_030621655.1 Desulfobacterales bacterium | reverse complement strand
TCATTGCAGAAATGAAGTTGAAGTTCATATGGCATCAGATCACCGCTTTAGAGATCGGTATGAATGGCAAAGCATTTTTGACAAACGAGAATGGCAGGGTGATTGTTCATCCAAACCGTTCTATTGTTTTAAAAAATACCAGTTTCAAGATCCCCAAAGTTACAAAAATCATGCAGGGGTTGAACGGCAAGAAATCCATAGTGGTTGCCGAAAAAATCACCTTCGGCAATCTGCCCCTTTATTTTGTTACAGAAGTTCCGACATCCGAAGCGCTGCAGAATATTTACAATTCTTTTTACATACTGGGGGCCATTCTATTACTCACACTGGCAGCATCCATAGCCCTCGTATTTGTACTGATGCGACAGATAGTCCGGCCACTGGAATCCCTTGCTACAACTGCGAGAGATATTTCCAGGGGCGACTATTCAAAAAAGGCTGAACTGCACAAAATAAAGGAATTCCTGGAACTGTCCAATGCCTTCAACTCCATGACAGGGCGGCTGCACGAAACTATTGAGAACCTGGAAGGTCAGATTAATTTTGTGGAAAATGTTATCGAGTCGTTAAGCCACCCTCTCTATGTAATAGATGTTAATGACTATACGGTAAAAATGGCAAATTCTGCCGCAAATTTCGGCATGCTTTCAAGCGACAGTAAATGCCATATGCTGACCCACAAGTCCGACACCCCCTGCGGCGGCCCGGAACATCCATGCACCATTGAAGAGATTAAAAAGTCCGGAAGACCGGTGATGATGCAGCACATACATTGTGACCGTGAAAATGGCACTCAACACATATTCGAGGTGTACGGTTATCCGATTTTCAACGACAAGGGCGAAATTGCCCAGGTCATTGAATACAATATTGATATTACGGAAAAAAAGAATCTGGAGGACCAACTGAGGCAGGCCCAGAAACTGGAAGCTATCGGCAGCCTTGCCAGTGGTGTTGCTCATGATTTTAATAACCTCCTCACCACAATTCTTGGTTATGGAGAGCTGGGGTTGATGAAGTTGGCAGCAGATGACCCCCAGAGAGAAAAGATTGAAGCAATTTACGAAGCAGGCGTAAAAGCCTCGACCCTGACCCGGCAATTACTTGCCTTCAGCCGTAAACAGATATTGGAAATGCAGGTGATAAACCTCAACAACCTCTTGGAAAACCTGACAAAGATGCTTGGCAGGATGATTGGGGAAAATATCGAAATCCGGATGCATTTAGACCCATCTGCCGGCAATCTGATGGCAGACCCGGGACAGATTGAACAGATTGTCATGAACCTGGCCATCAACGCCAGAGATGCCATGCCTGATGGAGGTTCTATCACTATTGAAACGCAGGAGTTTGCTCTGGATGAAGAGTATTGTAATATCCATGCCGAAGTAGTGCCCGGCACATATGTAGCTCTCTATGTCACTGATAATGGTATGGGCATGCCTCCAGAGGTTATGGAAAAAATATTCGACCCCTTCTATACAACCAAAGAAAAAGGCACTGGAACAGGATTGGGGCTCTCCACCGTCTACGGCATAGTCAAACAACACAAGGGCCACATTTATGTTTACAGTGAACTGGGAAGCGGAACGACCTTTAAAATATATTTCCCTAGAATAGAATCAGCTGCAGAAGACAAGATTCGAAAAGTCTTTCCGCCCATGGAAAAGGGAGTTGAAACCATTCTGGTTGCCGACGATGAAATCTCCATACGCAAACTGATTCGTGATACCCTGGAACCGCTTGGTTATAAAATTATTGAAGCAGCCGATGGTGAGGAGGCCCTGGAACTTTTCCGGCAAAGTGAATGTAAGATTGACCTGCTTTTAACCGATGTAATTATGCCGAAAATGACAGGGAAAAAGCTGGTGGAAGCATTGTCGGCAGAACAGAAAGAATTTAAAGTCCTTTATATGTCCGGGTATACAGACAATGTGATTGTGCACCAGGGAATCCTGGACGAGAACATAGAGTTTATAAACAAACCGCTTATCCCCAGTCTCTTGACCAAAAAAATTCGGGAAGTATTAGCAAAGTAAAAGGTACACCAATCCATATTGCAATCCAGTGTGTCCCTATGGTTCCCGGGCAACAAACTTTCACCAGTCAGCGTCAAACAACCGCAGTATGATATGTTAAAGCGAATCTACAGAAACTGAGATCAGTCTATCTAGTTGCACCTGCGTAACTGAATTGACTCTGACAGATGATATTTCTTTTCGATAAGCTGGGTATATTCAGGAAAAGAAAGTTCATTGTTTTTTTTCAGATTATGCCAGTTGTTTGACAATTTGCGCAGTTCCATCAGCAACCTGTCAAAAGATTCTACATTGTTCCCTTTTTGGGAGCGGACATAAATATTACCGAGTTCCTGTAATTGTTCTTGATATTTCATTGTTGCAACGCCTCCGAACCTCTGAAAAATTATTCCGATTTTCAATTTGAACTTACAGTTTAACATTTTTGATCATGCTTATAGGGGAGCAGCACCTCCAACGGTTGACCAGGCCGCTGAAGGTCTTATATTGGCTTTTTGAGTATGACCCGTAACATTTTTTCATCTCCTGAAAATATTTCACTAATACAAAAGCAATATTACGGAAGGCCTATTCAGTGTCAAGTAAAAAAATGAATTTCTATTCATTTTTTTACCGCAGCTCCTCTCCCAGAGCCACATTGTAGACAAACCAGGACTTTTAAAACAACCAGGTTAGATTATTATTACAACAGGTTACATGGCAAGATGATCATAAAAAAATTCGCTAAACGGCTTTTACAAAAAACATTAGACACTCTATGCTATAATTCCCCCGTCTTTCCTTAAAACACTGGACCTCTCTTTAATGGCTTGTGCAGGTATGTAATTTATAGGTTAGAATGAATTTTCAAATACTTGATTATACGTTTCATCATTAAAGGTAATCAATTTGAATAAGCTGGACAGGAGGGTTTCATGCAGAAAAAACTGATTATCCTTCTCATGCTGTCAATTCTATTCTTTGCCAATACATCCTTTACGGAAGAGACCGGCTGTATAAAAGGCGACTGCGAAAACGGGGCCGGAATTACGGCCTTTCTTAATGGTTCCAGATTCGAAGGTGAATTCAAAGACGGCGAATACCACGGTAGCGGCACCTTCACCTTTGCAAACGGTTCGATCTATAAAGGCGAGTATGAAAATGGCAGATACCATGGCCAGGGAATCTTTTCATATGCTAACGGATCCGAATACGAGGGAGAATTCAAAGAAGGGCAATACCATGGCAGGGGCACCTTCACCTTTACAAATGGCGCCACATATACCGGACAATATCATGAAAACAGTATCCACGGCCAGGGAATCTTTATCTATGCCGATGGCTCAGTATATAAAGGAGAATTCAAAAACGGCAACAAGGACGGGCATGGGGTCTTCACCCATTCTGACGGCTCAAAATACTCAGGTAAATTCAAAGATGGGCAATATCACGGCCAGGGCAAATACACCTTCGCAAATGGTGAACGATATTCAGGAGAATTCAAAAACGGGAATATTCATGGCCAGGGAAGGTTTATCTATGCTGATGGCTCCAGATATACAGGCGGGTTTAAAGATGGGCGAAGAAACGGCCGGGGGCTCTATACAGATTCAAACTTCACTCAATATTCGGGTGAGTTCATTAATGATGAATTTCAAGGTCAAGATGATTTGCAAAGCAGGCAGGGAAAAAACAAATACAATTGATTACATGTAATTCTACCTCTATATGATATAATATATACGTTTTATTATGTAGTAGAATTCATCTTGCTATTCAAATTCCCAATAAGTACGTATAGATAAAGGAGCGGCATGAAAAGCATTGGCTTGAAACTGTTTATCATTGTCGCTGCCTTTGTCACGCTCTTCTCTGCATTTCTTTTCTACAGAACCTATGTCATTTCCAACGAACATGTCTACCATGTTGTTAACCAGCAGGCTGACCTGGCCCTGCAATTTGATCTGGCTATCCGCAGTTATGTCAAAAATAAAATAAGGCCGATCATGTATGAATTTGTCAGCGATGATGAATTCATCCCTGAGACGATGTCAACTTCATTTGTGGCCCGATCCATTTTCGAGGAAACCAAGAAGAAATTTCCTGGAATTATCCTAAAGTTCTCATCTGACAATCCCCGTAACCCGGCAAACCAAGCCAGCCCTGAAGAATTGGAAATCATAAAATTCTTTAACAAAAATCCGACCAGGAAACTCTGGGAGGGCAATATATCCATGAATGGCAAAACCTATTATGCCAAGTTCAATGCAAGACGCATGGAGGAATCCTGCCTGCTCTGTCACGGAGATCCTGCGGATGCACCCAAATCCATGATTGACCGGTATGGAGATACAGCTGGATTCTACAGACCGGTTGGTGAAGTTATCGCCATGGATACTGTCGCAATCCCCATCAGCACCATCCAGGGACATCTGATTGAAGAGTTGAGAGATAATTTTACCCTCATGGGTACTGCTTTACTTTTTCTCCTTGTCGCCTTGTTTTTCGCGGTAAGATTTTTCGTTACTTCCCGTCTATCACACATTGCCGGCCATTTTGAAAAAACTGCCTCTGCTAAAGACTTCAGAGAGATCCAGACATTGGATATGCATGGTAATGACGAAATCAGCGCTCTTGCTAAAAGCTTTAACTCCCTTGCCCGACAAATACAGGAGTATCACGGCTCCCTGGAAACTGAAATTAAGGAACGCAAAAAATCCAATATATTACTGCAGGAAGAGATTCAGGAACGTGCACGTACGGAAAATGAGCTCAGGCAATCGAAAATTGTCCTTGAAAATGTTCTCAACAGTTCCAACCCCATGTGCATAACAAATCTGAACTATGAGATTATCATGGCAAATGAAGCCTATTACGACTCTTTTGGCCATCAACCCAAAAATGATATGGCCTATAAATGCTACGAGACCCGTCCAGGCTCCCTTTGTGACACCGATGAATGTCCCATGAAACAGATCCGTTCCGGCAAAGAAATCGTCTCAAGTCAGGTAGCAAAAACGACCAATGACGGGACAAAGGATATTTACATAGTAACTGCAAGGCCGTTTCGTGATGCAGAAAGTGAACTCATAGGCATCATAGAAAATTTTCAGGATATTTCAAAAATCAAGGAATACGAGAGAGAGCTTTTTACAGAAAAGGAGCGGCTGGCTGTAACACTGAACAGTATTGGTGATGGAGTCATCTCAACAACCACCGATGGCACCATTGTTATGCTTAATAAGATAGCCCAGTCCCTCACAGGTTGGCGCCAAGAAAATGCGGCCGGCAAATTGCTTGACGAAGTTTTTCATGTTGTGGATGAAAACAACCAGGCAAATCATATAGATCTGGTGAAAAAAGTTATTCAGACCAAGCAGGTCATAGAACTCTCCGGCAGCTATATCCTCAAGGGAAAAGACGGTGCTGAATATCTCATCGAAGACAGTGCGGCACCAATTTTTAATCGGTTCAGTGAAGTCATGGGGGTTGTAATTGTCTTTCGTGATGTAACCAATGAAAAACGCATTGAGGAGGAACTTCAAAATGCCAGGAGAATTGAATCGATCGGCGTCCTGGCAGGTGGGATTGCCCATGATTTCAACAATATCCTGACAGCGATTATCGGAAATATCTCCCTGGCGAAAATGCACACTGATCCAGAGAGTAAAGTACAAACCAGACTTACGGAAGTAGAAAAAGCCTGTTTGCGTGCCACTGCTCTGACCCAGCAACTTATTACCTTTTCAAAGGGAGGCGTACCGATCAAGCGAACTATTTCAATCAAGCAATTGCTTAAGGATTCAGCAAGCTTTGCTTTGAGAGGTTCCAGTGTTAAATGTGATTTTGCCATTCAGGATGATTTACTTCCCTGTGACATCGATGACCGGCAAATAAGCCAGGTCATTAATGACATGATAATAAACGCAGACGAGGCCATGCCTGAGGGCGGGACAATCACAATAAATGCCGAAAACAGCACTGTTGATGAAGATGACAACCTGCCTTTGCCAGATGGGGAATATGTTAAAATTGTCATCCAGGATAAGGGGATTGGAATTGCACCGGAAAATATAAATAAAATTTTTGATCCTTATTTCTCAACCAAACAAAAAGGAAGCGGACTCGGACTTGCATCAAGCTATTCGATCATCAAGAAACATAGCGGCTATATTGGTGTTGATTCAGAGGAGGAAGCAGGAACCACATTCACTGTTTATCTTCCTGCTGCAAAGGTTATTGCCAGAACCGAAGAAGAAAAAGTGCTGCCGGAAACTCCCCTGTCAGGCGAGGGGAAAATTCTCATAATGGATGATGAGGAACAGGTGCGCAGAGCAGCGAAAGAGATGATTGCCTATCTCGGCTATGAAACGGAAGTGGCAGTTGACGGCAAAGAAGCAATAGAAATGTTTAAGGATGCTCATGAAAGTGGTTCACCTTATGCAGCAGTTATTTTGGACTTAACCATACCGGGAGGTATGGGAGGCAGAGAAACCATTAAGCATCTGAATGAAATGTATCCTGATGTCAATGCGATTGTCAGCAGCGGTTACTCCAACGATCCGATAATGGCGGATTATAAAAAATACGGATTTGCCGGCATTATTATTAAACCATACAGGATCAGCGACCTGGCTGATGTATTAAAGCAGACAATTTCCACTGAGGCAGATAAAGACTAATGTCACGTCAACACTAGCCCGGAAATTTCACAAGCCAAGACGCCGGATAGACAAAGTGTAACATGAAATATTCGGGTTAGCTGATTTTATACGTCACGGGAAGAACCAGCTTCACCCGCACCGGAGGACTTGGAAAGGGAACTACCTGCTTTACAGTTTCCAGGGCATTCCTGTCCAACTGTGCATGACCTGAACTTTCAACAACCAGCAAATTCTCAACCCTCCCATCTCTGCAGACGATAAAACTCACCAGGACTTTTCCCTGCCAACCCATCCTGCGAGCCATGGGCGGATAACTGATATTCTTTTCTATGATCTTCTTGATATAAACAAAATGCGCCTTAAAATAATGTTGCTTCATCTCTTGACTGGAGACACTGGGTGGTGAGGCGGCGCCTGGAGAACTGTTCGTCTGTATGGGAGAATTTAATCGTGTTGTTACCTGGGGTTGAACAACAGGGACTGAAGCAAGAATTTCAGGAGGCCTGGCCATTTCAACTGCTTCTTGAAGAGGCTCTTCAATGGCAACCTTTTCTTCCTTTTTGGGCAATATCTTTTCAGCCGGCCTGCTAAGGATCTTTTTCGCTATCACCGGCTTTGGCAGGACCAGTTGCCTTGGCTTGGGAGGTGCCTGCATTACCGGAGGCGGCTTTAAGGGTTTCTCCTGCTTGGGAAGCGCTGCGACAATATCCTGGGAGTTGATTCCTGATATGAGGGAGAAATCTATAACCAGCGGTTTAGGCTGCAAATCAAGCGTTGGTATCATATACAGACAGATGCCCAGTATGGATGCATGCATGAAAAATGAAAGGCTGAAACCACAGACATCTCTGTTCATGGATTTTCCTCCGTCTGCAAACTTACCTTTTTAAATTCAAGGCCTTTGACGATATCCAGGACTTCAACAAAACTTTGTAACTGGATAAAACGATCAGCCCTGATCAGGATAGGATGATCACGGTCCAGAGGAACAAGGGCCTGGCGTAAACTCTCGGGCATCAGGGGATTATCATCAAGAAAAATCACGCCCTGCCGATCGATAACAATTGTTGTTGCAATAGACTTGATAGTCTCGCCGCTTTCTGCTTTAGGCAGCTGAACCGGAATAGCCCCCATGGCGATGAAAGTCGAAGTGGTCAAGACTATGGTCAGCAGCACCAGCATCACATCAACCAGCGGAATAACATTTATGCTTTCAAATCCCTTCTCGTCCATCTTCAATATCCCATTGCATGAGAAGAACCTTCGCCTTGCGAAGCAGCAGGTTGTAAATGAACACCGCCGGAATGGCAACCAGGAGTCCCACTGCAGTTACCTTTAAGGCCATAGCAAGACCGATCATGATCTTGCCGGTATCCATGAAACCGTTGCGTCCCATACTGTAAAAGGTGAACATAATGCCAAGAACCGTACCCAGCAGCCCTATATATGGGGCGTTGCTGCCAATACTTGCTATCAGGTGCAGCCTTTCGGTAAGGGCAAGTTCCAGGCTCTTACGGTCAGTATAATCAAAGAATTTCAAAGTCCTGAAAAACAGGTAGCGCTCAATAGCAATTCCAAATGCCGCCAGACTCATAAATATGAGAAGACCTATTATGCCGTAATCAATTACATATTTTATATATTCCATCAGTTAAACCTCTAAAAAAATCCTCATCCCCATAAAAAGTAAAATTACCATGGCACTCCCCTGGAGATACGGCCCGATCCAGGATACCTTTTGTTTTATAACGCCTGAGATCAATGCCATGCTGCCGCCGGCAGCCATCAGGGGAGAGATAATGAGGCCCGATCCGAAAACAAGTCCGTAACTTATACCTGTCAGCACTGATCCTTTGTGCGCAGCAAGCAGCAGGATTGCTATCAACGGCGGACATGGAACCAGGCTTGTTGATGCTCCCAACAGCAGCAGAGGCAGCCTCCTGCCCCGCTGCCGCGAGCTGCGACAGTTGCATGCTGTTTTTGTCCGTGCTGCCAGCGGTATTGTCAGGGCAGTCACAATAACAAAAAGCCCCATCCATCTGTTCTGGATGGTTGGCACCCCAAACAACATGCCAAAACCACCGGCCAGGCCGCCCCATGTTCCATAGACAAGCATTTTCCCTGCAACAAAATAAAAACCTCCAACCAGGCCATCCTTAAAGGTCTGACCGGTTCCCATCAGGTAGACACTGAGCGCAGGCAGGCAGGAAAGACTGCAGACCGTAAACCCATAGACAACACTGAGTGTAAAAATACCAGTGATATCATACATATCTATTACCCTCAACACACAAAACACTCTCCCTGGCCAGAAGAGCTGCACCGTATGCAGTTGTTACCTGCGGCAGCTCGGGAATATACAGAGGCTGCATAAGCTCGTTCTCAAGTGCCTCAACTAATCCCCTGTTAAGAGCCGGCCCACCATCAAAAAAAACCGTTTCTTCCACGCCGATGCGCTTGGCCAGCCGCGCCACCCGCCTGGCGATTGAATAGTGAATACCGGCGATAATTTCCGGCTGTCCATGGCCATTTGCCAGCAGGCTTATAATCTCGGACTCGGCAAATACGGTGCAGGTTGAATTTATGGTAATCGGCGGACCTGTGGCAGAAAGATGGCAGTCTCCCAATTCCATTACATCCATTTCCATATTCCGGGCGGTCATTTCCAGAAAACGTCCTGTGCCGGCAGCACACTTGTCATTCATGACAAAGTTTTTTACATGCCCGTCTGTATCAAGCGAAATCACTTTCAAATCCTGGCCGCCTATATTGATGATCGTTCTGATCTCACCATTTTCCCGGCCTATTTTCGTTGCTCCTATACAGTTGGCTGTGATCTCGCTTATTATATCATCAGCCTCTCTGTACAGTTTTCTGCCGTATCCGGTGGCCATAACATAGCTCACCTCTTCCTGCTGGATACTTTCCCGTGCCAACAAGTCTGTAAAGGCTGCCTTGGCGTTCTGGTGAAAATGGCTGCCGGTTGGGACTGTTACATGCGCAGCAAGGCCGCCATCTTCATCGCACAGGGCGATTTTAATGGTTGTGGAACCGATATCAATGCCGGCAAAATAGTTCATTGGGTTTTTCTTCTTCTTACCTTGATGGATTCAATAAATGCCTCAACCCTGGTTGAGAGCTGCCCCTGGTCCTCAGGGCTGTAGTCAGTCTCAACAAAGAGCATGGGGATCCCCTCCCTGCTCAACATATCACCGATTGCCCTCTGCTCCATTTCATAGGGCATGCAGCCGGAAAAAGCCTGGTAGACCACACCCTCGACCCTGCTTGACTTGACTAAATCCAGTATTTTCTTGGCCCGATCCGTATTCGGGGTAAGACATGGACAGGTGCAGGGCTTCAGGTAACGGTCTGCGATGGCAGGCACCATGTCATAGAGATTTTTCTCATCAAAAACAACGGCATCATGGAGGAGCCGCTGAGAGGAACAGGTCTCATCTGCCACGACCAAGCCGCCGGCCTGTTCCACAAGTATGGGCAGCTTGAGGTTGGGAAAAATCGGCGGTGAGCCTGTAAAGAGCAGCCTCGGAGCCTTACGGTTTATGGCGGAAAAGTTTTCAGACTTTCTACTTTCAAGTTCAGCAATGAGTCCTCTGACAGCCTGACACCACTGGTCCGGATCATCAAAAAAATAACTGTTTGACACAAGCCATATATCCTTGCCGAGAATGACCGGGTTGGACTCGGTCCGCAGCTGCTGCAGGCTCCTGAAAAGTTTCCCTGCCTCTAATTTACTACGAACAGCAGCATTGAGACTTTTGGCAGTAATTTTCCTGCCGCATATTTTCTGGATGGTAAGGGCAAACTGCTTCACCGATTCCTGCCAGTATGTACGCGCCTCGTCACTTTCCTTGGTGGCAGGCATCTCCAGAACCGTCACCGGATAGTCCATGTCTCTCAGCATCTGTGCCGAGGATCTTTTCTGATCGCATGTTGTTGGAATAACAACAGTCGAAAGGTTATCTTTCATCGTATCATTATTCACCTGCA
Source organism: Desulfobacterales bacterium (assembly GCA_030621655.1). GTDB lineage: Bacteria > Desulfobacterota > Desulfobulbia > Desulfobulbales > BM004 > BM004. Next base: position 7,725 of record JAUXHH010000008.1, on the reverse strand, counting down.
GCATTCCCATGGTAGCGCGAACGAGGGGGCAGGATTTTGCCGGCATGAAATCCCCGCCGGCCTGATCAAATGCGTAAGCACCGCTGCAAAGCCTTACCGGTACGGCTCCAGCTGCCACAATCAACTCATCAGGAACCTGGAGACACATGGTCCCGACCAGCTTCTTGCCATTTTGCGGCAAAATCATTCCATCTTTAAACCGCGACTGATACAGGTCGTAGAAATATGCCATGGATTCAGGGTTGTCCGGAAACTCGGTTATCTGGCGCAGTGTTTCAGCAGCTTCCATAGCCAGGTGCAAAGAGGTGCTTTTCTTGACGCGGGCCTGGCGTTCGCTTTCAATCATCTTTCTTCAATCTCCTTCTAAAAAAACCTTCCGCCGTTGACTCATAGAGCGGTATTCCCAAATATGTTGCCTTCAGGCAATCATCCTCAGGACAGGCAGATACGCATTTCAGGCACATCATGCAGTCATCCTTAACAATATTTTTGTGATCCAGGTCATCGGCAATGGCACGTATACCGACATCACAGACCCGGTAGCAGTTGCCGCAACGGGTACACTTTTCTCCGTCTTTGGTAAGTCGCAGCAGACTGGCCCGGGAAAAGATATAATGCAAAGCGCTCATTGGACAGAACAGGCAGAAAAACCGTTTCTTGGCAAAAGCCCCTGCCAGAAACATACCGGTGACCCCCATACCCAGTCCGCTGAACACCATCTTTGTTTTTGAGCTGAAATCAATGGTCAGCTGGGAAATATCACCGTTAAAAAGCGGCAGCAATGTCCTGCCTGGACAGATCATGCAAAATGGTACGCCAAAATCGTGATTAAGTGTGGGCAGTCCGAAAAACGAGTTGCCTATCGCCATCGGGATAAGGATCAGCAGAGCCAGGAGGATATATTTTATGGTGGATAAACCCTTGAAAACCGGTTCACTGTAGTTACTGTAATAAATCCCCATTTTGCGGCGCAGGATGGTCAGCCAATCCTGAATTGTACCAAGCGGACAGGCAAAACCGCACCAGGCCTTGTTAAAGATGATGAAAAAACCTGCAAATGTAGCAAGGCCGATCAAAACACCTATGCCCGGACCGGAAAAAAGGCGTGCATAGGGAAAGGTCATCTGGTGCTGAAACCCCAGGAGATAACAGGAACCACCGCGCTTTTCACCAAAAACACAGGCAAAAGTAGGCAACTGTTCACCGATATTGATGGCCAGATATCCCCCGTACACCAGCAAGACAAAAGCGAAAAGCTGGAAATAGAAACGGAAACGGTTAATATCCGAATTATTGAGAAATCTGCGAATGCTACTCATCAAAAACAACTGTCTTTTTAGGTTTTCTACGCTTCAACCGATATTGAAAAATCCCGAAGCCGCTGCCCAGGAAACCAAGTGAACCGATCAAGAGCCCATAGCTATAGGAATTATAGTCATCGCCTGCAGGAACATATTTCCAGGAAAAACTGCTGATATAATGAGTTTTGTCAACAACTTCACCTTTGTAGTTCGAAGCTCCTTCCTTGGTGAATTCTGCGGTCATGGCGAGCTTGCCAAGCTCGGTACGCTTGAACAGCTGCCAGGTTGACGGATAATAATCCCGGATAAGTTGTACACGAGCTATGCCGTCAGCATCGGTTTTTTTCCTTTTAGTCCAGCCTTTTTCAGTGATGATTGTCAGTGTGACTCCGGCAACAGGTTTGCCGTATGAAAAAACACGTATCACAAGTTCATCGCCGGAGTGCAAGGCATTATGGAAATTACCGTCCCATAGATTATCCACCACAATATCCAGAGGGGCGGATTCAAGGCTGCGTGCTTTCAAGCGCTCAGGGTCATTGCGGTAATCATGCCCCCAGCCGCAACTGTGATGAATGGTAAGCCATTTGGCAGTCCGTACTTCCAGGACACCGTCCTTTATCTGCTGGTCAAATACGTAAATATTATTGGGGCCATGCATCGGTCCCTCTTCCATGGGCAGCTTCACACTGAATACATTGGTATGACAGGTCTCAACATCAAGATCTCTTGCCGTACCATCTGCCTGCAGGATCATGGCCCGGGCTTCGGGCAGAAGCTGTTCAGGAACAATCTGATAGGTACGGACAGGTAAAGGCCGGTGCTCGGATTCGAATCTCCCTGAGCTGCCACCATGCCCTGCATGTTCACCCCCGGAACCTGAAGGCCTGCCGGGCCGTCCCGATTGCTTTGCCTGCTCAGGTCGACCGGGCCGACCAGCCTGACTTGTCTGCGCCGGACGCCCGCTCTGCTGCGCTGAACTCTCTCCGTGTCCTTCCGGATGATGGGGCTGGCCCGGTTGCCCGGACGGTTTTCTCTCAGCCTTTGCAGGTGCAATCCAGATCGCGTCTGTTTTTGCCATTGAGAGATCAGGGCAGAGCCCCAGCAGCAAAACGAGTGAGAGGCATGTTGCAAAAAAGCCTCTGCTGTATACCCCTTTCATATTCATTATCTCCCCCATGTATAAGATAAACCGGCAAAAAAGGTTCGCGGCCTTCCCGAGTAATAGTCCACAGCACCTGCTTCGCCGCTAACGTAGCTGGCATATTTTTGATCGGTCAGGTTCATCACATGGGCCCAGAAAGACCAGTCCTTCCAGTCATAGCTGGTGCGCAGGTTTACGAGAGTCGGTCGGGAGTAGGATTCCACATTGGATACGTCAGCATATTGTGAACTGACATCGTCCACCTCCACTTCCGCCTGAAATCCTGCTAACGGCATCCATGTAAGCCTCGCATTTATATGATGTTCAGGAGAACGCATCTGGGTATTTCCGGAATAATCTACGGGAACAACAGCAAACACAGGTGGAGGCCCTGGAGAGACAAAAACCCTTTCATTTACTATATAATTTTCGTATTTATTACGGGCATATGTATAAGCGAAGGCCAGGGAGAGCGTATCAACAGGCCGGAGGATTATTACTGTCTCAACCCCTTTCATTGATGTCTCGGCCACATTTAAATATTGACTGGTCCAATCTTTCGAAAGAATCTTATCATCGATCTCCAAGTAATAGGCTGCTATATCGAAATCTAATCTTCCATTCCAGAATAAACTCCTCATGCCAATTTCATAATTGGTGGCTTCTTCAGGATCAAGTTCAGGGTTCCTGTTTCCTGAAGTAAAAAGCTGGCTTGTGGTGGGTACCACAAACCCTTCTGAATAACTGGCATAACTGTTTATATTCTTTGTTATTTCATATGTTACACCGACCTTGGGACTGAATTCGGAAAAATCCTTTTCACCGCTTAAATCATCAGGTGTGCCGGCATTCAGCTTGTCTTCCACATCATAGGTAATCGTGTCATAGCGCCCACCTGCGGTAATACGAAACCGTTCAAAAGGAGATACTGCAATCTGCAGATAAGGTGATGCCACCTTGGTCGTTACATCCAGCAAATCTTCTTTATCTAAAACATCGTATGAAGTAAATTCATATAGTACTGGATCCGAATCGTCCCAGTAAATTCCGAGTTTATCCGTATCGGTTTCAGTCTCACCATACTCAGCATCAAATCCAACGATGAGCTTGCTGCGCCACAGATCTATATCCCTGGAGTACAGCAACTGCAGGTTGGTATCAAGTCCCTCAATATCGCTATAAGTTCCGTTATAAGGATAAGTTGAAGGACCTCTGGTTGGATTAATTCTATAATGTGGCAGGGTTGTATGATCCATCTGCCTCAGGTTTAAAACTGTCTTGAACTCTCCATTTTGAAGAAAATATTCATAGGTCAGGGTTCCTGTATATTGATCCATGGTTGTTCCGGTAAAGGTGTTATAGCTATACTGCCAGTCTTGGTTAAATGCATCTTCTTCAAGGGAGCCTGCTGATTCATTGTCAAAACTAAGCAGTTCAAGTTTTACCCCCAGCAGAGATGATTCTGTTGGGGCAAACTGCAACTTGGCACTGCCAACCTTTTTATCAACAGCTGAATGATCGCGCCATCCCTCGGCATTCTTATAATTAAAATCAACATAATAACTGACCTTCTTGCCGCTGCCGCTGGCGGAGACACCACCGAAAAAATGCTCGTACTCCCCGTATTCCGCCCAGAGATTTACCTCATGCCCCGGGGTAGGATCCTTGGTGATGATGTTGATGATGCCGCCTATGGCATTGGAGCCGTACAGGGCTGATGCGGGTCCCTTAACAACCTCTATGCGCTCAATATTTCTGTTATTCAACTCGCTAATCTGGCCGCTGCTCCCTGAGCCATAGCTTGTTGTAGGAACGCCGTCCACAAGTACAACGGTGTACGGGTTGGTAAAGTGGGTCGGCACCCTGATGGAAGTCAATTCAGATTCCCCGCCAAAATCATGGGTGTAGATGCCAGGCAAACGGTTTAAAACTTCAGCAGGGTTCCTGAATTTAATATCCTCCAGTTCCTCGTTGGTAACAATATTTACAGTTGCCGGAACTTCTTTTACCTTTTCCTCTACCCTGGAAGCGGTGACCACCACCTCATCCAGTTTCTGGTTAACAGTTTGTGGTTCCTCGGCATGACAAACCGAAACCATCAAAAAAAATAAAATAATTACAATATGCATTTTTCTCTTTCCTAAAAAATCTGTGTTAAGTTTTTGTTATTGCCTAACAAGTTTATTGAGAACCACAAGGTGGTGCTCCACAAAGTGGCAGTTTCTGTTGGTATTAAGATACCAGAAAAATTCAGTCCTCGAATGAGGCAAATTGTCGCACCATATATAAAATTGCATAAAGGCTTTAATATTGTTCAGGATTATTCAGCAGATTTTTTATTAAATCCTGCTGCAATTATTAATTGTTTCAGACCACAAGACAAATAACCAGTTAAATTTAAAGATTTTTTGTCTAATTAAAACAAAATACTGTCCTGTTGCTGAACACCTCTTTTCAGCGACCAGAAGCCATCACCCACAACCAAACAGTTGCAATATGCAAAAATAACTATTATTATGGTATATGTTTTCGCATATCCAATTGAGGCTCTTCCCCGAACTCAATTGAATAAATATTTATTGTAGATAATTGGGGAATACGGTGAAGTACAATGATTTTGAGAAGTACAGTTGGGCAAGCAGTATCACGAAATTATAAGATTTTTTCGGCACTCGCAGTTTCTCTGATTTTAATTTCATTTCTTATTTCATGCACAAAGAATTCTGATCTAGCCGCCGATACTATTCCGGAAATGAAGGCGATCGCCGGTTACGACCCGGTTGCCTATCACAAAGAGTCAAAGCCGGTTTCAGGAAGTGAAGATTTCTTCTATGTTTGGAATCATGCCAAATGGCATTTTTCCTCTAAAAAAAACATGGAACTCTTCAAGGAAAATCCGGAACGTTATGCTCCCCGGTATAACGGCTATTGTGCATTTGGCCTTGGGCGCAATGATTTTGTAGACGCGGACCCGGAAGCCTGGGCAATAGTCAATAACAAGCTCTATCTCACCTACAACCACGAAATCAGGAATGCCTGGCTCCAGGACAAGAGAAACTATATAGCTAAAGCGGACAGGAACTGGCATTTAAGAATTGAGAAATAAATAAGAAAAACAGTTACTGCTATACTTTTTTTGCCTTTCAAGTGGAGTATCTGAAAGCATTATTCAATAGTCATCATTCAGACGGTTAGGAAATAAATCATGTCAGGCATGCTACATCGCCTCACCAGGTCAATTACCGGTAAACTGGTAATTGCCATCAGTCTTTTTACTATTCTCGGAACTTCTATTTCCCTGTTCACTACAATCAGGGCTGAAAAGAAGAACTCCATGGCTGATGCCCTCAGTTATATTACCTCCTTTTCAGATCTCATGCGTAAATCCATTCGCCATGACATGATTAAAGTGAGTCCTGAGGACATCCAGAAAGCACTGGAATTCTTTGGCACCTCGGACTCCATTGAAAATGTACAAATCCTTGACCATTCCGGACGAATTTCTTATGCATCTTTCCAGGAGGAGGTCGGAAGTTTTGTTTCAAAGGCTTCATCCCACTGTACAGGATGCCATGCTGGAGACACCACTCCACTTCCCGCCCTTGAAATAGATAAGCGCTGGTCAATTGCTGAAAATCCGGATAATACCAGGACCATTACATTTGCTGAACCGATTTATAATGAACCTGACTGCCATACGGCAGAGTGTCATGCCCATGGAAGTGAAGAGAAGGTTCTCGGCATTCTGCTCACAGATTTCTCACTACAGACAATTGACACAAGAATCGAAAATCAGGTTGCCCGGATTTCACTCTTCATAATCCTTGTGGTGCTAATCATTGCAGCCATCCTCAGCATTATCCTCTGGAGGATTGTCCTAAAACCTTTAAGCAGTCTCACCGGTGGTATGCAGAAGGTATCTTCAGGCGATATATCTCAGAAGGTCAACATTCAATCAGGTGACGAGATCGGCAGACTTGCTTCCACCTTCAACACCATGACTGATGAACTGCTGATTGCCCGCCAGAGGATGGAAGAATGGACCCAGACACTTGAGGAAGAGGTCTATAAGCAGACCAGGGTAATTAAACAGACCCAGGACAAACTTATCGAGGCAGAAAAGATGGCTGCCCTGGGAAGGCTCACTGCAGACATTGCTCACGAGATCCGCAATCCGCTCACTGCACTTGGCGGCTTTGGCCGGAGATTACTAAAAAGCACAATCAGCAAAAAACAGAGAAAATATGCAGAGGTCATTGTTTCTGAATCAGATCGTCTTGAACAGGTCTTGAAGGATGTACTCATCTACTCCCAAAATGTGCGGACCGATTTTGAAAAAGATTCCGTCAAGGGGATCATTACAAAATCCATTGATCTTTACCAGGATATCTGCGAGGAGCAATCAATTACTGTCAAAGCCCAATACAATACTGATCTACCTGTATTGTTACAGAAAGATCAGGTGCAGCAGGCAACCAACAATCTTATAACCAATGCCATAGACGCAATGTCGGACGGCGGCACTCTGAATATCTCCACTGAGTTGGAAAAGGCAAACCATATTGAGTACGTCTCTGTAAATGTTCAAGACACAGGTGAAGGAATACCCGTTGACAAGCTTCCCCTGGTTTTCGAACCCTTCTTCACAACCAAAAAAATTGGTCAGGGTACCGGGCTGGGCCTTCCCATCTGCAAAAAAATCGTTGAAGAACATGGCGGTTTTATCAAGGCTAAAAACGGTACAGGTCTGACGATCAGCATGTTTTTCCCTTATCAAAACAATGAAAAATCGCATTACAAACCCTGCTGGGAATACATGCAGTGCAAGCAGGATGTAAATCATGATGAAAGTTGCCCGGCCTATCCACATTTCGGCAGAATATGCTGGGCAGTTGCAGGTACACTCTGCGCCGGAAAGGTCCAGGGCACCTTTGCCCAGAAAATCCATGACTGTCACAGATGCGGATATTACCGCATGATGCAGTCTGCAAAGTAACTATTCTTTAAATCCAGAGAATAAAAAAAGGGGCAGACTATCAATAAACTGATAGCCCGCCCCCTCCCAGATGTTATCAACTTCCAACTATTCTTGAACTAAGCTGCCAAAGCACAGTTTGTCTTGTGATTCATTATTGTCTGCATCTCCTCAGTGCTGAGAACGGAATCCTCAGATTTGAGCATAAGTACGATACAGTCCTGGCAGATGTCCATAGCTGTCCTGTAATCATTTAGTTCGCCGGCAATTTCCCAGCACGGTGTTTCAGGACGACTTTTGGCAGG
>JAUXHH010000137.1 GCA_030621655.1 Desulfobacterales bacterium | reverse complement strand
TGCAGCCCCACCTACCAAAGCGCCGTCAATATCATTCTGCTGCATTAGGATATCAATATTCTCCGGCTTAACCGAGCCACCATACAATATTCTTATCTGGGCGGCAATATCTTTCTCATATATGTCTGCAAGCAAGCTCCTAATAAAACTGTGCACTTCCTGAGCCTGTGATTCTGTGGCAGTTTTTCCTGTACCAATAGCCCATACGGGCTCATAAGCAACTACAATCTGCCCGCCGTCTGCCAACTCAATACCGGCAAGCCCGGCCCGAACCTGGTCTTCAAGTACTTTCAGGGTCTGCCCTGCCTCTCTCTGCTCGAGTGTTTCACCTATGCAGAAAACAGGGATAAGGCCGAATTGCATTGCTCCCGTTATTCTTCTGTTAATCATAAAATCGGTCTCACCGAACACGTGTCGTCTCTCCGAGTGTCCGACAATCGCCATACTGCAACCCAGATCCTTCAACATCGGGGCTGATATCTCACCGGTAAAAGCCCCCTGTTCCTCCCAGTGGACATTCTGGGCTCCGAGTATAACTCCTGTATCGGAAAGAATAGTGCTTACTGCCGCCATGGCTGTATATGGAGGAGCAACCATTACATCTCTGCCGGAAACTTTATTGGCAGCCTTGGCAACAGCGGCTGCCAGCTGCTGTGCTTCTGGAGCAGTAGTATACATCTTCCAGTTGCCTGCTAACAGTGGTTTACGTTTCATATGCTCACTCCGTTTTGTTAAATGCAGAATGCTAAATTAAGAATTATAAAAATATTCTACATTCTGCATTTTGCATTCATAATTCTTCACTTGCCTTCCAATGCTGCTACACCCGGCAATACCTTGCCCTCCATAAGCATGAGAAAGGCACCACCTCCGGTTGAGATGTAGGATATATTATTTGATTCTCCAGCTCTGTGCACTGCTACGTCCGTATCGCCTCCGCCAACGATAGTCAGGGCGTGAGAGGTGGCCAATTTCTGCACCATGGCCATGGTTCCTCTGGAGAAGGCATCCATTTCAAAGGCTCCCATGGGCCCGTTCCAGATAATGGTTCGGGCATCTTCCAAGGCTTCGCCAAACAGCATGGTTGAGGCCGGGCCAATATCGAGGATCATCCAGTTCCTGGGCACCTCCTGCACGGTTGTCCTCTTGGTTTCGGCCTGAGGGTCAAACCTATCAGCAACAATACAATCAACAGGAAGGTATAACTTGACCCCTTGTTTTTGAGCCTTGGCAATAAGTTCACTGGCCGTATCGAGCAGATCGTCTTCCACTATGGATGTGCCTACTGCATACCCCTTGGCCTTTAAAAAGGTATTGGCCATTGCCCCGCCAATAATCATCTTGTCCACCTTGTCCATCATGTTACGCAGGGCGCCCAATTTGCTCGAGACCTTGGCACCGCCCACAATGGCCACCAACGGGCGACGGGGATTACTGGCCGACCGGTGGAAATAATCCATTTCCTGCTGTAACAGAAAACCGGCAGCAGACTCCTTAAAATATTTAACCACACCTACGACGGAGGCATGGGCCCGGTGTGCCACTGCAAAGGCATCGTTGATATAGACGTCACCCAGCTTTGCCAGCTGTTGGCAGAATTCAGGGTCATTTTTCTTTTCAGCTGCATGAAAACGCAGATTTTCCAAAAGCAGAACATCTCCCGGATTCATCCGGGCGACCATGGCATCAACCTCAGGCCCAATACAGTCCGGTGCCAGCTTAACCTCCTTATCCAAAAGCCTGGAGAGTCTTTTGGCGGTCGGAGCCAGGCTTAACTTCTCCTGACGCATACCATCAGGCCGACCCATGTGAGAACAGATGATAACCTTCGCATGTTCATCCAGGGCATAGTTGATGGTAGGCAACACCCCGCGAATCCTGGTATCATCTGTGATATTGCCCTGCCCATCAAGGGGCACATTGAAATCAACTCTGATGAGCACTTTTTTCTCTTTTATATCAAGGTCTCTGATATTTTTCATTGACCCTCCTTGTCGTATTAATCGTGAATTCTTGTATTGATTTGTAAAGTTTAAATCTCAAGCCGCATCAAAATAGCATCTTCAACCGGCTCTTTGTAGTAGTCCTTACGTGTCCCCACACAAACAAACCCCCGCTTTTCATAAAGGAGCCTGGCTGCTTCATTTGATGCCCGCAGTTCAAGAAAACAATTTTGCACTCCCCGTGTACTGCTGTAGTTTACTGCAAAATCAAGCAACTGATACCCCACGCCCTTATTGCGGGCAAATTCGGCAACACCTAATTTCAAAATTTCCGCCTCGTCTGCAACAATACGACCGAACAGCGCGGCCAGGATACTTTCTGTTGTTTTGTTTCTGGCGACAAACTGAAAGCCTGCCGGTTGCTGCAGTTCGTCCTTGAAATGATCTTCACTCCAGGCAGAAGGGGCCTTCTTTTCCAGCTCGAGTATCTCTGGAATGTCCCCGGACCGCATTGGCGCGATAACTAATTCCTCCCGGACCACAACACCACTAAACCATCTTATCAGTAAGGGAAACAGTCAAATCTCCAAGCATATTCGTATAGCTGCCAAGCTCGTTATCATACCAGCCATATATAACGGCCTGGGTAATAGGCACCTGAATTTTCGGGGAAGCCCCGGGCTCAATATTGCAGCTTTTTATCTTGTCCAGGTTTACCCCGATTGTCGCAGTCCTTGTATGGGTTTCGGTCCCTTCAATAACGGTAGCGGCACAGGGTATACAGACAATATCCGATGAGACATTCTGGTCCTCAGAGTAATCGATATAAGGAGAAATCTGCGAAAATTCCTTATAAGTGGAATTTATCAAATCCCTTTTAATCGGATTGTCCAGGTCATCCTGCAGGTTAAGTACCAGCACAATCAGGGAACCGGTTGAAGTGGGAATACGCACAGACTCTGCAATGAAGCCGATGTTCTTCATCTCCGGGATAACCAGGCCCAATGCCCGTGCCGCTCCAGTGGTGGTAAGAATTATATTGTTCAATATTGACCGGCTTTTGCGCAAATCAATTGCCCCGGCAGATGGAAGTCTGTCGAGCACCTGCTGGCTGCCGGTTGCAGCATGCACTGTCACCATGGAGGCACTTAAAAAGTTTTCAGCGCCAAATTGGTCCATTAAGGGCTTGTTCATATAGGCCAGGCATGTAGTTGTGCAGGAGGCTGCTGAAATGACATTATGTTTCGAAGGCACATAATCATCATCATTTATGCCCATGACAGTGGTCACTGCATCCTCGGGCATATCAAGGCCCTTGGCCTTTATCTTAAACGGAGCGGATAAAAGCGTTTTTTCAGCGCCGGCATAAAGATGGCCCCGTAATGCTCCTCCTGGTGCTTCGGCATCAGCAGTAGGGTCGTTAAAAACACCGGTGGTGTCGACTACAAAACGGACATCATTCTCTTTCCATTTTATGTCCTTGGGATTACGTGCCTCCTGAAGAATTTTGACGGGCACGCCGTTGATAACCATTGAGCCATCTGCTTCATTGAGGTTCTCAATAATCCTGGTACATTTGTTGCCGTGTAAAAAGACACCCAGCCGACCATATGTAGAGTCCCTTTCAATTGCCGCAGCCAGATCATTGAGGCAGGTTCCTACCTTTCTGCCAATATTTACCACGATCTCAGAATAATGTTGTCTTGATACATGATGCCAGAGCGTCAGCTTGCCAATACGGCCTAAACCGTTTATTCCAAGTTTCATGAACCCCTGTCTCCTTTTGAACTAGTTATTTTTGTGTGCAGTAAACCCCAGGCCTAACAAGCTGAATCAGCTCCACTGCATTCGTCAAATGGGAATAAATCATACCGAAAAAATCTATCATTTAACAAGCGAAATATGATGATTGAAAACAAAAAGTTTATAAGTCAGGCATCTTTTGTCAAGCAAGAAAAAATTATATCGGCCACACTCTGCTTTCACCCCAAACTCTTTCACCATAATTTTCCTGTTTTCTTTTGTGGCGAGATGCTTTTACTTGACTTATAGTAGAATATCGATCAAAAAGTTATGTTTTTCGACATAATTGAAACGTTATTATTTAATAAACTCTTACTTTAGGAGAACTTGACTGATGTCAGGATATCTTTTTACTTCGGAATCGGTTTCAGAAGGGCACCCGGATAAAGTTGCCGACCAGATTTCAGACGCTGTTCTGGATTCAATACTGGAGCAGGATACTGCAGCCAGGGTTGCCTGCGAAACAATGGTCACAACCGGCATGGTCCTTATTGCTGGAGAGATAACCACTTCTGCCTGGGTGGATATGCCAAGTATTGTCAGAGAGACAATTAAGGAAATCGGTTACAACTCCTCTGAAATGGGTTTTGACTCCCAGTCCTGTGCAGTACTCACATCCATTGACAAGCAGTCTCCTGATATTGCCCAGGGCGTCAATGAAGGCACCGGCATTGATCTTGACCAGGGGGCAGGCGACCAGGGTCTCATGTTCGGTTATGCCTGCACGCAAACAAAAGTGCTGATGCCCATGCCCATCACCTATGCCCACAGGCTGATGAAACGGCAGGCAGAAGTCCGCAAAGCCGGGCTATTGCCCTGGCTTCGGCCGGATGCAAAAAGCCAGGTCACTGTTGAGTATGTGGATAAAAAACCGACAAGGGTCGAGGCCATCGTTATTTCCACCCAGCACAGCCCGGATGTTGACTATGAGGACCTGAAAGAGGGCGTCATGGAAGAGATCATCAAACCGATTATTCCCGGCGCTATGATTGACTCCAATACCAAATACTTTATAAATCCGACCGGCCGCTTTGTCATTGGCGGTCCAGTAGGGGACTGCGGGGTAACCGGACGAAAAATTATTGTTGATACTTATGGAGGCATGGGCTCACACGGTGGCGGCGCCTTTTCGGGCAAGGACCCATCCAAGGTTGATCGCTCATCATCGTATATGGGACGGTATGTGGCAAAAAACATTGTGGCTGCCGGTATTGCCACTGAGGTTGAGGTGCAGATTGCCTATGCCATCGGTATTGCCAATCCTGTGTCCATTAACGTTAATTCTTTCGGGACCGGCAAAATAGAAGACAAAAAAATCAAACAGCTGATCAAGGCCCATTTTGACCTGAGGCCCAAAGCCATTATACAGTACCTGGACCTCCTCAGGCCGATTTACAAAAAAACTGCTGCCTAT
>JAUXHH010000260.1 GCA_030621655.1 Desulfobacterales bacterium | reverse complement strand
GCGGAGTTTTAAACCGTACACCAAACAATGTCATCACGCCTCGATACAGCCTTTTACGACCTCGGTCGGCTTGATCTGCTTGCCGAAAAAGATTCCCCCATCCACAGATTGGACCCGCGGGCCAAGGTCCTGACAACCCTTTTATTTATCATCTACGTAGTTTCGTTCGACAAGTATGAAATAGCCAGACTGCTGCCGTTTTTTTTGTTCCCGGCCTTTCTTATCGGCATAGCGGATCTGCCCTTTAAATACCTGCTGCGTAAACTTATTCTCGTTTCCCCCTTTGTGCTTTTTATCGGTATCTTCAACCCCTTTTTCGACCAGGATATCCTCTTGTAGATTGGCACGTTACGCGTCTCCGGCGGCTGGATTTCACTCATTTCCATCCTGCTGCGTTTTATGCTCACAGTAGGGGCGGCCCTGGAAACCGTCGGAGTCCTCGCACTGAAAGACAGGCCGCCCCATAGGCTTTCCTCAGGTCAAAAAAGGCGGGTGGCAATTGCCACTGTCCTGTCCATGTCTCCGGATATCTTGGTTATGGACGAACCGACCTCCGGTCTTGATCCCCAGGCTAGACGCCAACTCATAAATCTTCTTCACACCTTTAAGCATTCCAAGATCATCGCCACCCATGACCTGGACATGGTCATGGATCTTTGTGAGCGAACCATTATCCTCCATGACGGCAAAATCAAAGCTGACGGACGTACCAGTGAGATTTTCCAGAACGAACAACTCCTTGCTGAAAGCCACCTTGAAAAACCTTTCAGGCTTCAGGGATGTCCGGTATGCGGCTAAATTAATCCCCTGACCGAAAAACAGTGCTACTCTTCTATCAGCGCCAGCAGATCATCAATTATCTGCAAACCGTCATTCCAGAAACCCGGATCATCAAGATCTACCCCAAACGGCTCCAGAAGTTCGTAAGGCGTCCTGCTCCCACCTGCTGCAAGCAGTTCAAGATATTTAGGCACAAAAGATTCACCCTCTTTCTTGTACAGTCCATACAGTGCCAAAACTAAAAGCTCACCAAAGGCGTAGGAGTAAACATATCCCGGAGTATGCAGGAAATGAGGGATATAAGACCACCAGATTCCATAATTTTCTGATAATGTAACAGTATCACCGAACATCTCACGTTGGGTAGCCAACCAGTATTCCGTTACCTCCTCACTCTTAAGTTCACCCTGCCCCCTTCTGGCATTGTGCACCTTGTCTTCAAAGCGGTTCATTGATACCTGACGGAATACTGTGGCAAATATGGACTCAAGTTTCTGACAGATGAAGGCCTTTCTTTCTTCTTTCTTATCCAGCAGTTCAAGCTGGGAATTAAACACCAAAAGTTCGGCAAATACCGATGCAGTCTCTGACAAAACCAGGGTGGTATTGCTGTTGTAATACCCTTGCTCGGCTGCCAGATACTGGTGTACACCGTGCCCCAGTTCGTGGGCTACGGTGGAGACATCACGCAGGTTTCCTGTGTAGTTGACCAGGACATAGGGATGCACCTCCGGTACACAGGGGTGGGCAAAAGCCCCTCCCCTCTTTCCCTCATGCACCGGAGCATGAATCCAATTTTTATCGAAAAAACAGCCCGCTATTTCAGCCATGCGGGGTGAAAATTCCCCAAAGGCTTTAAGCACCATTGACCTCCCTTCCTGCCAGGTAATTTTTTTATCAGACAGATGGGGCACAGGAGCATACCGATCATAATCAAGCAACTCCTCCAGTCCGAGCATCTTTTGCTTGACCTTATAATAGCGCTGCGGGATATCATAACGGTTGACAGTGGCTTCAATCAACATTCCCACAGTCTTATCTTCCAGCTCGTTGCCCAGGTTCATGGAACTGACCCAGCCAGGATAGTTGCGCAGCCTGTCGCTTATCATTTTTTCGGCAAGCAGGGTATTAAAAATATGGATTAAAATATGAAGGTGGCCTTTAAGGCCTTCTGTGAGTTCCTCTGCAGCAACCATTCTTACAGCACGATCAGGATTATAGAGATCAGCGAGCACCTCCTCTTCAGTCCGCTGCTTTTCCCCGAATTTCATATGGCCCATGACCTTTTCAAACAGGGTGGTCCAACTTCCCCTGCCAACCGGTGCACGCTCAAGCAGTAATTTTTCTTCAATCTCAGACAACTGGTGCGGGGCATACTTGCGCATATTTTCCAGGTAATGGCTGTAATGGGTGAGCACATCATCTGCCAGCAGCAACTCCGCCTTACTCTGGCCAAACTCGTTCCATGCCAGTTCAAAAAAAACTGTATCTTTTCCAATACTGCTGCCTATTTCACGCATACGCTGTAAAAAAGCACTAACCTGCTGATCATGGGTGTGAGTGGCAAAATTGAGAAAAGCAAAGGTGAAAAGTTTGCCAAGCCTGATTTCAAGACTCTCAAGTCTTGCAACCAGTGCATGTAAGTCATCTGCGCTAAGATTTTCCATCCTGTTCGCATATTCACTGTTTATTGCTGTCGCCTCATCCTGGCAGAAGGTAATATCCTCTTCAATAACAAGGTCATCATAACCGTTATACAAATCAGCCAGGTTCCATTTCACCTCTTTGGTGCCAAGGTCTTTATTTAAATTCGATGCCATTAAGATTCTCCAGAATTATTCAT
>JAUXHH010000054.1 GCA_030621655.1 Desulfobacterales bacterium | reverse complement strand
CAATAGCGAGGAGGTCACACTCGTTCCCGTTCCGATCACGGAAGTTAAGCTCTTCTGCGCCGATGGTACTGCCAGGGCGACTTGGTGGGAGAGTAGGTCGCCGCCGAATTCTTCTTATAGAAATCCCCTGCATCGTTAGATGTGGGGGATTTTTTTTGGCTAGAATTTCCGGCTGCTGAAAATGTTAATGACAACAGCCAGTCCTAAAATGGCTGAGATAAGGTAACCCGCAAGGCCAATGACGGGATAACCAAAAACAAGCGGCTCCACTCCGGTGGTAATGATCATTGAACTACCGATAATGAGGGCTCCCAAAATAATGGAAAAGGAAAGCCGGTTGCTGACGTTGTCCAGGCTTTTCTGCAATCCGCTTAGATTTTCGTGCCTGAAATTGATATCCAGCTCACCCTGCTCCAATTTTTGCAGAATGCGCTGAATGGAGCTGGGCAAATTACTCTGAAGTTTCAAATAAAAGCGGAGTTGGCGGGTAAAGCGCCGCCAAACCTGGGAAGGAGTCCAGCGTTCTACGCCAAGCCGCTTTATAAACGGCTCTATTTCAGCAATAACATCAAGCTCCGGGTAAAGCTGCCTGGCAGTTCCCTCTGCAATCACCATGGTTTTGAACATCAGGGCCAAATCGCTGGGCAGCTTTATATGATGGGTCCGAAGCATATTGTTCAGGTCCATGAGAAGCTGGCCCAGATCCAATTTTCCAATGGGCACACTATGATAGAGATGGAGAATTTCCAGGATATCACGCAGCAGCAACCGCTCGTTAATCTGTGCAACATTTGCCCCGGTGAGTGATACAAGAATGTCAAAGACCTTTTCAGCCTCCATGTCAACAATGGCGGCAATCAATTCCACCAACTCATAGCGACTTTCTGACGGTAGGATACCGACAACACCCCAG
This sequence comes from Desulfobacterales bacterium, assembly GCA_030621655.1. Classification (GTDB taxonomy): domain Bacteria; phylum Desulfobacterota; class Desulfobulbia; order Desulfobulbales; family BM004; genus BM004. The sequence continues at coordinate 8,591 of JAUXHH010000054.1, read as the reverse complement.
TCAATCAGGCAGACCTTCCCACCCTCCACAATGAGATAATTTCCGGGATGTGGATCCGCGTGAAAAAAACCGTTTTCCAGGACCTGCTTGACAACCAGCCTGATTCCGATTTGAGCCAGTTGTTTTCGTTCCTCTATACTCTCAGGTTTGAAATTTTTAAGCTTAGTTCCTTCTATTAGATCCATGGTCAAGACAGAATGTCTGGTCCAGGTCTCATATACCTGAGGAATAATGACATCTTTTTCATCACCCAGGCTCTGGCTGATGATCTGCATATTCCTGGCTTCAAGGGTGAAATTCAGTTCGCGCAGCAAGGCCCGCTTCAGTTCCTTGACCAAGTTGACAAAATCATAGGTACGGGCAAATTCTAAATGCTCACTTAAGTAGGGTGCAGCACCTTCCAGGATCTGGAGATCAATCTCCACAGTACGCACGATATTGGGCCGCCTGATCTTCAAGGCAACCGGCACATTTTCCTCTCTGAGAACAGCCCGGTGGACCTGGGCAAGGGAACCGGCTGCCAGAGGTTCCTCCTCAATAAGACTGAAAACCTCCTCCAACGGCCTTTTGAGCGCCTTTTTCAGCACTCCCATTATTTCTTCAGAAGGAACCGGGGCCACGCTGTCCTGCAACTTTTCAAGTTCCTTGATGAGGTCGGCAGGCAGGAGATCCCCTCTCAAACTCAGAATCTGACCAAACTTAACAAACGTGGGGCCCAGTTCCTCCAAGGTGCGGCGCAACCGCTCCCAGGTGCTCATATCATGAGCTTCTCTCCGGGTTTTTCTTATCAGAATTTTTCCCGGCAGCTGCAGACGCTCGGCCACATCATCAAAACCATACTTGAACAGTACGGTAACAATGTCACGAAAGCGTCCTAATTTGGAAAGAGCTAGGATGTCCATTTTATATCTCTATTTCTTGGCTGTTTCTTTTTCCTTACTCTCTTGAGCTTTCAGGCGCATATCGATAGCCCTCACCTTTTTCTCAAGTTTTTTCAAATCAGTCGTTTTACAAATATCCATGTTCTTCAAAAAGCCCTTAATTGTTTCCTGAAGCCTGGTTTCAAAGTCTACCCACTGCTTTTCACCGCTTTCCAGCAGTTCCTGCCCCATCTTCTCCGCCTCATCCCGGGACATCTTCCCTTCATCAACAAGTTTCTCCAAAACACTTTCCAACTTTGTCTTGGTGACAACCGCAAGTCCTAAACCGGCAAACAGACTTTTCTTGAAGATTTCAAACATGGCTCACCTCCTGATTTTTTTTTGACAACCGTCAGCATAATTTTTCTACGGTAGACGATTTCCTACCCACTAAACAAGCAACTTGACTAGAAAAACTTTACTTTATAATACTTAATCGATCAAAAAAATCTTCACAAATTCCCTGAAAGGTGTTTTTGTGTCTGCCTGTCTCTAAAAAAATTATAATTCTTTCCCTTTCACTATTACTTATTCTTCTAAAATAACATGACAACTGAAAAACATTTTTCTGCTCTGGTCCTTGCTGCAGGTTTAGGCACCAGGATGAAGTCATCCAGGGCCAAGGTATTGCATGAGGTTCTTTTCAAACCCATGATCCTGCACGTCATGGACACGATCAAGACCCTCCCCCTGGATCGCGCCTATGTGATTGTCGGCCACCAGAGAGAAAAAGTAGCTGAACTGCTATCTGTTTATGATGCAGACTGCATCATTCAGGAACAGCAGCTCGGCACCGGCCATGCTGTCCTCTGTGCAGAGGAAGAACTCCGCAGTATGGGCGACACTGTGCTCATCCTCAGCGGTGATGTACCGTTGATCCGGGCAGAAACATTACAGGCGATGCTCGCTGAACATGTTCATAATAAACCGGTCCTGACACTCCTGACTACAACCATTGATAACCCTGCAAATTACGGCAGAATAGTACGCAGCAGCAAAGGTGAGCTTCTGGGAATCGTGGAAGAAAAAGATGCCACGGCAGAGCAGAAAAAAATCAGGGAAATCAATGCCGGTATCTACTGCGCAGAGATACCTTTTCTTTTTGAGGCCTTGAAAAAAGTCGGCACAGACAACAAGCAGGGAGAGAGATATCTGACCGATATTGTCAAAAGAGCCATTGACGCTGAACTCCGGGTTGATATCTTCTCCGGGGCAACCAGTGAAGAGGTGTTGGGCATTAATTCCAGAAATGAACTGGCCGAGGCCAACAGGTACCTGCAACATCAAAAAAACAGGCAACTAATGGCTGACGGCGTCAGGCTCATCGATTCGGAAACCATCTTCATTCAGCATGAGGTGGCGATAGGGAGTGGCACATCGATCCATGCCAATGTACAGATATCAGGCAATTCCGTTATCGGTAAAAACTGCAGCATCGGACCGGATGTGGTTTTGCATGACTGCCGCATCGGCGATAATGCAGTTATCAGCCCATTTTCCAACCTCACTTCCTGCACCATACCGGACAATGAAACGGTCAAACCACACAGCAACATGATCCAGGATTGCCCCGCTTAGTAATAATACCAGATCGTATGGTAGTCCCTGAGGTTCTCGCCCCTGGCTGCCAACTCCTCCAAATAGTCATAAATAGGTATATCCGTGTAATTGTAAGGAGGCATCGGAGCAATATTTTTTTCCCAGGGATGGAATTCATAAACCCTTGATCCATCCTCGGGCTTGATCATTACCAGTCGGTGATCCTGCCAGGCACGCAGATGATTCTTACCCAGTTTCGGGACATTGAATACAGGTTCGTCAGTACGGTCAAGACCGGGCAGCAGACGGGCTTCCTCCTTGCGCTCCTGCAGAATCCTGGCAATAGGCACCATATAACTGCGGGTCTCATCCTTGCCTTTCATATTAAAGGTATAATAGGGATCAACACCGATCAACCTTAGATCCCGCCTGAGCTTGGCCGACTCAAAACGACGTGAATTCTCCATTGTAAAGACCTGCTGATTATATACTGAAATACCAGCCTTTTTGATCTTCTGCACTGCATTCATTGCATCGGGCGTAATCTCATAGGGATGTTCAAAATGGGTGACTATGGCTATTTCCCTGCGACCCGGTTCATGAAACTTGCTGATTGTATTCACCAGAGCATCTGTCCAGCGCATCGGCAGGACAACCGGCGTGCGGCTACCGATGCGGATACGGTAAACCTGCTTTTTCTCAGCGAGTTGCGACAGTATTCGCTCCAGACCGGAATCACTCATAATGCAGGGATCACCGCCTGTTATCAGGACATCACCGATAGCACGATGTTCATCAAACCAGGCCAAGGCCTCATCAATGGTATTTTTTGCGGCCAGGGCTTTAGGTGCCAGCACCTCATCAATTTCCCAATTACGCTGGCAGTAAACACAGATCTGGGCACAGGTATTAAAAGGTTTGAGGATTGCGATACCGGGATAACGCCTGGTAACCAGATCAATGGGTGATGTATCGTGCTCACCCATGAAATCAAAAATGATATCACGCTCAGGCTGGTAGGCAGCCATCATATTCACATATTCAGGTGGTGGTATTACCTGGGCCCGTATGGCATGGTCATAGCCGATAGCCAGATGCCGGTCCATCAGACTGAGATAATAAGGAGTGATGCCGAAGGGGATACGGTTGCTGCCGGTCTGGCCAATGGCCTCCTTTTGCTCCATGGTCAGTTCAATGAGATCGAAAAGCGGTCCGGCATCCCGTATAACGTGTTTTATCTGCCAGGTATGGTTCTGCCAGTCATCTTCATTCCCTTCAAAATAATTCAGTATGCGCTTACGGTTATCCTCGCGCCAGGAGATAACATCAGCATCCAGACCGGACGGATATTTTTTGAAATATTTGCTGATGGTTGCACCGATCTCATCCAATTTCTCTGTGCGGACATGCGCTGCTTCCCTGCCCTCCAGTCTTAAAAAATCCGGGATACCCTTTTTGGCCTGACGGCTTTCAAAATATATATTTGAACGACCGGCCACACCCCGAAAAAGATTGATGAACTCCATAAGAAAACCAACTGAAACCTCATGGTGCATCTCTTCTTTCGTATCACGGGCCAGTTTCCATAAGCATTCCAGGGCAGATACCCCGCACCGTTTCTCGTTTATGGGACCAATGATGCTCTTGAACACCCTGATACTTTCCCTGACCGTTGATTTTTCAAGGATATGAAGATCGCTGTCAAGGGTGAACACCTGCCGTTCAGTCTTCTCCAGATAATCGAACACAGCATTCCGTGCTGCCTCAAGTCCGTCTGCCTTTTTCAGGCAATTCCCCAAATCGGAATTCGCCTCCCATAACCGGTCGAGATAGGCCCGGTAATCAGCTTCAAACTTCGGTTTGACCATTTCCACGCCATCGGTGAAAACATCGTCAATAATTCTGGTCTGCACCACTGTTCGATAATTATCCTTTGTTTGCGAGGGAGTTGCTGTCTTCTGCTTGGATATATTCTTCGGCATGATCATTCTCCTGTAATGAGATTGACACCCTGAGAGCTTTTGCGGGCCTGATTGCATCGGGAAACATCTTATGTCTCAGGGCAATCTTACTCAAGTCAGCCTCTTTGAGTCAAGGAGTTCCGCCTCATTTTGATAGAACAGCATCACAAGTCATTTCAGCTATATATTGTCAACTATGGCAGCCCACTTTTTCACCCCTTCTTTTGTCGGCTTCGTTAAAAGCTGTCCGCCGACAGGTATTACGCACACAAAAAGATGCTTTTATTGGCCCCGTTGATGGCAGCGAGACTTTCAACGAGTGCACCTATTTGGACAAGCAAATTTTTTGCATTTCTGCTAGAAATACTGATTCTTCACATACAGACAAAGTTATGCTAAAAATTAAATGCTAAAAGTTAGCGAACAAACTCTTCCGTATCAGGAAGGAGTCAGACTCAAGGACCTTGTTGATACCTATAAGCCTGGAGCAGACCTTTTCATTGTTAATGGGTTTCCGGCTTCATCGGATACTCTGCTTGCGGACGGCGATATCTGCTGTCTTATCAGGCGCGGTGAGACGCCAACAGCAGAAGAAATGAAAAGCCTGCTGGCAGCCCGTCACACTCCGGGCGTACATGAAATTGTCCAAAAGGCAAGGGTTGGCATTATGGGGCTTGGCGGCCTCGGTACAGTGGTTGCCGGCGCCATGGCTCGCATCGGAGTGGGCAAACTCATCCTGGCAGATTTTGACGTGGTGGAACCCAGCAATTTGAACCGGCAGCAATACTCCATTTCCCAGATAGGCGAAAAGAAGACCGAGGCATTAAAAAAAACATGCTGCAGATGAATCCGTATATCATGATCAAAACCGTGGACGGTTTACTGACAGAGGAATCAATCCCTCAGTTTTTTAAAGATGTTGACGTGCTGGCCGAATGCTTTGACGACCCGGCAATGAAAGCAGCAGCCCTGAGAACTGTATTGACTAACATGCCCGGTACAGGGTATGTAGGGGCGTCCGGCCTGGCAGGCTTCGGTGATAATAATGTTATCCGGACTCAAAAAATCCATGCCAATGTTTATATTATAGGTGACGGAACTTCGGCTGTAGGTCCCGGCCATGGACTTATGGCCCCACGAGTAGGAATTGCAGCCCATCACCAGGCAAACCAGATATTGCGCATCCTGCTCGGAAAGGATTAAGATTAAGCCAGTTATCTGAAATTATAAGGTTTAGCATGAAAATAACGTGTAACGGTGAAACAAAAGAAATAACCCCGGACACCACGCTTGTGTCTTTTATCAGGGATATGGACCTTAACCCTGACACTGTGGTGGCAGAATGCGACGGCAGTATAATCAAAAGGGATGAGTACGACACCCTGATCCTTTCCGAAGGAAACGTTCTTGAGTTAATCCGCTTTGTGGGAGGGGGATGAGATGCTGAAAATTGCTGACAGGACCTTCCGTTCCCGCCTTTTCCTGGGAACAGGAAAATTTGATTCTGCCGAGACCTTGAAAAAAGCCATTGAGGCCTCAGGCAGCGAGATGATCACCGTTGCCCTGCGCCGCGTTGATCTCAACGACCCGGCCGATGACATCATGAATGTGCTGGACAGGACAAAATATCTTTTTCTGCCCAATACTTCCGGTGCCAGGGATGCAAAAGAGGCTGTCCGTCTGGCCAGGCTTGCCCGTGCTGCAGGTAGCGGTGACTGGCTGAAGCTGGAAGTAACCCCTGACCCACGCACCCTTTTGCCGGATCCTATTGAAACGCTGAAAGCCACTGAGGAACTGGTCAAGGATGGTTTTATCGTCCTGCCCTATATTAATGCCGACCCCGTCCTTGCCCTGCGGTTGCAAGATGCAGGAGCGGCAGCGGTCATGCCCCTCGGTGCGCCCATCGGCACCAATCTGGGGATGATAACAAGATTCCAGGTGGAGATAATCATTGATCAGGCCCGTGTTCCGGTTGTCGTTGACGCCGGTCTCGGTGCCCCTTCCGATGCTGCACTGGCCATGGAAATCGGAGCTGATGCCGTCCTGGTCAACACGGCCATCTCGATTGCCGGTGATCCTGTAAAAATGGCAGCAGCCTTTGCCCAGGCAGTGGAGGCAGGACGTGCTGCCTATGAAGCCGGCCTTGGCAAAAAAAGCTCTGAAGCCTCAGCCTCCTCCCCCTTGACCGGACTGGATTTTATCAAAGACTGAAATCATGTTTGAAATACCATCATTTGCACAACTTACAGATCAGATCAATTCCTGCACGGATGAGGATATAAAGCGCAGTCTGCGTGCTGCTCATTTGAGCACCCATGACCTTGCCGTCCTGCTCTCACCTGCTGCTGACAAACATCTTGAAGCCATGGCTAAACGCTCGGCAGATATTACAGCCATGCGGTTTGGCAGAACCACCCAGATATACGCTCCCTTATACGTTTCAAGCTTCTGCACCAACCGCTGCAGCTATTGTGGCTTTTCCGCTGACAACAAGATTGAGCGCCGCATCCTCTCCCTTGATGAAGCGGAGGCTGAAGCCATGATCCTGCACCATCGCGGCTTCAACCATATCCTCCTGGTTTCCGGAGAAGCCCCGGCTAAACTTGGAGTGGACTACCTGGAGAAACTTGCCCTGCGACTGCGTAACCGCTTTGCCTCCATATCCATCGAGGTGCAGCCTCTGTCTACAGAAGAATATGCCAGGCTTTTTACAGCAGGAATCACCTCAGTTGCCATTTACCAGGAGACCTATGACCGGAACATCTATGACCGGGTACATATTGCCGGCAAAAAATGCGATTATGATTTCAGGCTGGAAACCCCGGCCAGAGCTGCTGCCGGATCCATGCGCGAAGTTGGCATAGGCGCCCTGCTCGGCCTCGCCGACTGGCGTGCCGAAGGGCTTGCCCTTGGATTGCACCTTGCCTGGCTGCGAAAAAATTTCTGGCGCACCGGGCTGACCGTATCCTTCCCGAGACTGCGTCCGGCTGCCGGTGAATTTCAGCCTCTCTGTGAGGTAAACGAAAGAGACCTGAGTCACCTCATCTTTGCCCTGCGGATCTTTGACCCGGACGTGGGCATCATTTTATCCACACGCGAGGAAGCCCGCTATCGGAACGGCATGCTGGGACTCGGACCCACCCGCTATTCTGCCGGTTCCTGCACCGCACCCGGCGGCTACTCTGATCCGGATACTACCGGTGAACAGTTCTCCATAGGCGATCAACGCAGCATCAATGAGGTCTGCGCAGCCATCAAACAAAAAGGCTTTGACCCGGTCCGCAAAGACTGGGACGCCGCTTTTCAACTCCAATAAATCTTCCCATATTTTTCCTTTAAAAATGCCGCTGGTTGACTAAACACAACACACCTGGAAAATCATATGGTCAATAAGATGAGATGCGACTGGCTCACAGAGGATAAGTTATATATTTCCTACCATGATAAGGAATGGGGCGTGCCTGAACATGATGATATTAAACTCTTTGAGATGCTCATCCTTGAAGGTGCCCAGGCAGGTTTAAGTTGGTTGACCGTTTTAAAGAGAAGAGAAACATACAGGGCTGCGTATGACGGTTTTGATCCGGCCCAAATAGCCCAATGGAACCAGGAAAAGATTGAGTCTCTACTGAAAGATCCAGGTATAATTCGTAACAGGCTCAAGGTAAAAGCAGCGAAAACCAACGCCCTGGCCTTTTTGCAGGTTGTTAAAGAATTCAGCAGTTTTGATGCATTTATCTGGTCATTTGTCGGAGATAACCCCATTCAAAATTCCTGGACAACCATAAAGAAAATTCCCGCCAACACTCTAGAGTCGGACAAAATGAGCCAGGAATTGAAAAAAAGAGGCTTCAAGTTTGTCGGCTCAACAATCTGTTACGCCTTTATGCAATCAGCCGGCATGGTGAACGATCACACAGTTGACTGCTTCAGATATAAAGAGCTTCGTTTAAAAGTATAACGCCACCCTTTTATTCTTATCCGTAGAAATACCTAGTTTTCTCCCCATTAAATATGTTATGTAAACTAGGATCCAAAATTTGGAACAGGGCTTATTCGTATTAAGATCGTCACAAAACATTTTATAAATATCTGTTATTTTTTGCCAGGAGGTCCATTTCATGTCTAATGGAGCAACGACTCAAGGAAATCCGGCGGTTGTCGGTCTTGC
>JAUXHH010000155.1 GCA_030621655.1 Desulfobacterales bacterium | reverse complement strand
ATGCAGATCAAGACAGCACCAAAGTTTTTAAGAATTGTTATTATTTAGAAAAAGCTTGCCCCGGCAAAAGGGAAAAGGAATGCAGCATGAAAAAAATAGAGTACAGAGAACGGGCCCTGAAGATCCTCCCGTGGGTCTGCGCAAAATGCGGCCGTGATTTCCCCGGCAAAAAATTGCGCGAGCTGACGGTCCATCACAAAGACCATAATTACATGAACAATCCGCCCGACGGCAGCAACTGGGAACTGTTGTGCATCTACTGCCACGACAACGAGCACTCCCGCAACCTGGACGCCGAATGGCTGCCGGCCCAGGATCCAGGCCCCCAAAAAAAACCAACGTCGACCCACACCCCTTTCGCAGATCTCAAGAAACTGTTGCGTAAGCCTGGAGAGGATGAAGGGTAAAGACACCAATTTGGAATTGAGAATTATTGAACCATTGGATAAAGATTATTCGAAAATCACGATAACCCACTTGTAAAAACCCACTTGCTCCTAGTATATTCTTATAATCCTATCCAATTTTTTGCGGCCGGCTGCTTTCGGCAAAATTCTTGAATAAGGAGTAAATTATGGAAACGAAATTTTTCCCCCAGCGTGAATTGATTTTCACAAAGCACCCTACATTCGACAATGTCAAAGTCGCGATGTTTATCACCAGCAAGGAGTCCGATACAGCCAGAGTCTTCATGGTTGAGATTGCTCCCGATTCCGAGACCCCCGTCCATACCCACGAAAAACAGGCTGGTTCGGTCTTTGTGGTTCAAGGTCATGGTGAGACCTATGTCAATGGCAGTTGGGAGCCGATCGAAGCCGGCGATTATCTCTTTATTCCGAGACTGGGGGAGCATGGTACCCGTAATACAGGCAGTGAGCCCTTGCGGCTCTCTGTACATCACAGCCCGCCGCTGTTGTTATAATTTTATTTCTGGCTGGCAGGAAAGGTCGCTGCAGCTATCCCATAGAGAGCAAGGGCTATCAAAACAACCGCAGCAAATCCAAAATGAATGGCCAGCAGAGTGGCAAGTACAGCAGCAATAACTGAAGCACAGCCGTTCACAGCCCAGGCCCAGGGAATCAGGTCAGGCACATCCGCACCAATCTCTGTCAATGCCAGCGGAAAGGGCATTCCCATGCAAAAGGCCAGAGGTCCGAGCATGACAACTGCCACGAAGACTTTCATAGGGACTGCCAACCCGCTGAGCACATTGAACAGCATTCCTGCTGCGATCAATTCAAGAACGCCAAGACACAAAATGATTATAAAAGGCCATATTGCATGAAAACGCCGACGCTGGGCAAACTGGCTTCCCAACCCGGCAAAAACTAAAAAGATTGCCAGGACAACTGCTGCTGCATACAGGGGATGTCCCAGGTAGAGAATAAATTTCTGAATAAAAGCAATCTCCAAGAAAAGAAAACCAAACCCTATTGCAAAAAAGTATACAGCTATTCGTGGTCGACTCCAGCTACTTGCCTGAACCCTGTCATGGGTCCTGAATAGCACGGGCAGGAGGATAAGAATGAGACTGGCAAATACTGCCTGGATCAGGGTTATTACGAGGATCAGGTACCCTGAGTCAAGGAGCACGATGCCTCCCCGGCCTTTGAGCCTTACTATCTCGGACAGGGTCTGCCACTTGAAAAAATTTGAAAAATAAGGCCTGTCGTCTGTGGAGGGCAGAATGTTGAACTTATACCTTTTGATAAAGGTATTGGAGTCCTCTCCCAGCAGACTGGCAGCACCTTGATGAAAGTATGGTATGAGGAGGATATTAAAGCGGTTGGCCTCATGCGGTTGCATGCCGGGATAGTAGACGAGATCAAAGAGACGCTTGCTGCAAAACTTCTTCACTGCTGCAATTTCAGCTTCATTAAAGGCGGACTTCTTTATGAGCAGGGAACTTGATTGCCAACTGCGGATCATGACAAGGTGGCTTTCCGGATCACTTACCCCAAGTCCTTTAAGAACTTCAATTGCTGTTGCAAAAAGCTTTAAGGTATCCCGCGGCGGCAGTTTGACCCAACGGCTCATACAGAGGTATCCAGAAGGAGAAAGATGCCTGATATATTCCTGCAATGCTTCGATTGTATAAAGGTAATTCTCATTCAGGGCATAAAGTCCTGCTGCTGAACTGCTGAATGAATCGAGAATGGGAAGCTGTATAAGGTCAAATGTTTTTGAGCTGCCGGCCACGAAACTCCGTGCCTCACCTCTATGGATGTGAACGTTGTCACGGTCAAAGAGGTTGCCGGAAAATTCCGCCCTCTCCCTTACCAGTTCTATAACCTGTGGATTGAGTTCAACTGCCGAGATGTCCGGGACATCGAAATTAAGGGCCTGAAGTATATCAGAACCGGCACCAGCACCAAGAATCAGAATATCCTGCAGCTGCCTCAAATGATACGGCAGGGCTGAGGTGACCATATCGAGATGAGCGAGTCTTTTCGTGTCATCCGGAAACCGGGTAATGACGTTTAAGGAATCGCCATCCATAAATATGCCGAGTTGTTCCGGCGGTTCAATCTCAGCAGCAAGACTCAACCCCGGCGCATACCTGAATGGCACCAGGCTGCTCTCAACTACTGTTAACAGTGCCAGCGGGCTTGACCGCTCCTCAACAATCCGGCTGCCCTGAATGCGCATCTGCTGGCTTAAACCCTTATACGGAGAGATTGCAAGTCCTTTCCAGGACGGGGGAAGCAATAAAGCAATTGCAGCTAAACCCAGAAATAAAATGGCCCAGCGCCTGGGTTTCAAGCGCATCTCCAGCCAGGTAATTGCAGGAATTGCAATAATCATGCTGCCCAGGAGGAGCAGAATATTTTGCGGCAAGGCCAGAAACAGCATCCCTATAACGAAGATGGAGCCCAGCCCTGCACCGAAAAGATCAACAGCATAGATTTCTGAAATCCTCTGCCTGTACCTGGAAAATGTCAACGCTATGCAGTTTGCGGCGAAGAAAAAGGGTAAAGTGAGGAGAAGGTAAAGCACAAACAGCTTCAGCCATTGCCGGTTGTCCCAGAGTATTTCGTCAGGATTGAAAAGCAAATGCTGACCGCCGAGATAACAGGCCACAGCAGCTATACCGAAAAGGAGTATGTTGACAATAAGGGATACAGGAAAATAGCGAAGAAGGCGCTGCCTGAAAAAAGCCAGGAAGGAGCCGCTCGCACCATAGCCGAGTAAGGCAAGACTTATGACCATATAGGCAAAATGATGATACTGAACAATGGAAAAAAGACGCATGAGAAGAATCTCGTAGGAGAGCGCCATTGCCGAAACAAGAAATACTGTTAGACGGGGTGGGGAGGAATCCTGAAGAGTGTCAGGTGCTGTCTTTTCCATAGAGGGTTTATTCTCAGGTATGTCCATTTAAGAAAGCAAACCAAAAAAAACTGCAGGCAGAGATTTACATGATAAATTTTATTGAGACTGCATGACAATGGTTTGGCGGGCCCGGTACAACGATCCCCGGTGAGCGGGACGAAACGGACAGGCAACATCTGCCTGGTCGTTATATCCCCTGCCTCATTCTTTGACACCAGCACCAGTTGCTGCACCATGAACCTGCTGCCCACCGGTATTATCATGACTCCACCGGATTTCAACTGACGGATGAGCGGCGGCGGGATATGGCTGGCCGCTGCTGTTACCACAATGGCATCAAAAGGGGCTTCTTCCTGCCAGCCGTAATACCCGTCACCTTTGCGGGTTTTTACATTATCGTATCCCAGAGATGTTAGACGTTTGGATGCCTGGCTTGCCAGGGGCTTAATGATCTCGATGGTAAATACCTCGGCTCCCATTTCAGCAAGTACTGCTGCCTGATACCCTGAGCCCGTCCCTATCTCAAGAACCTTATCTCCCGGGTCAATCCCTATGAGATCGGTCATCAGAGCCACTATGTAAGGTTGGGAAATTGTCTGTCCGTGGCCTATGGGCAATGGCTGATTCGCATAGGCCCAGGACTGCTGTGAGAGAGGCACGAATTTATGCCGTTCAACCCTGCCCATGACAGACATGACACGCGCATCAAGTCTTTTTTTATTGATATAGAGACTGGTTTCATTAACATCTGCTTCAATGGCCCTGACCATCTTCTGGCGCGGTTCTGCATACTGATCAGAGGCCAGACCATTACTGCCAGGCAAAAACAGGCATAAACAGGTATAGAAAAAAAGAAAAAACCTTCGGGTAAAGAGATGAATCATAGTTTTCCTCCCTCCTCGCCTTTTTAAACAGGATTATATATTATAGTATAATTCAAAAACCTTGTCCTGCCAGAACAATATCTTAATTGAGAACTGACAAACTGGTGCAGATGTTTTTATGGGATCAAAGTAAAAATGGTAGCAGGTTTATTTTTAAAATCTGTCTTTATCCCCCACTGTTGTCCGCATCTTTTCCATGGCGACTGTCATTACCTTTTAAAGAAATCTGCACAAACACAGGTCAGGCTGAAACCTGCCCCCTTTACTTATCCAGTCAGAATTCTTAACATATAGACGTTATGGCAAAGCGTTCTCTTTTCTACATTATTGCAATCGGGCTGATCCTGACCGCTTGTGTCAGAATACCGGACCATCATGGTACGGCAGGGCATTACAACGAGTCAGGCGATAGTAATACGGAGTGCTACACAACAGACCGCATCCTGCCGCGCAAT
>JAUXHH010000235.1 GCA_030621655.1 Desulfobacterales bacterium | reverse complement strand
CTTGTGCTTTCAGGACTCCGGCAAAATTTGCCACCAGGTCACGGAGTTCCCTATAGGTGAATTTCTGAATGGTGTTAGTTACAGGACTGTCGTATATGATGGCAACCTGGTCTGCCCTGCCGCCTTCAACATGACGGTCTACAGCGTTGTAACAGGTGTTCATTTCGCCACCGGCAAACCAGCGGTAAAATGGGGGATTCGTGTCATCCAATACCTTGTCCCATTTCTTGTACCAGTCAATGCCTTCTGCGGCTTTGCCCCAAAAGGCTTCAGGCTCTTCAGCGCTTTTTGTAAAAATATCCTTGTACCTGCCCATTATGGCCCTCCGTTTAATTTTTTTTAAATAGTTATACCGTGAGCGATATATACCCTCATTCTCTCTTGATCTAGCTGAAAATTTTTCAGCCCTTCACTGCCACAATGTGGTAGTAAAGGCAAGCCTTTTACGTAAAAATACCTAATTTAACCGATGAAGCCTTAAACTGCACAGAAAAATCGAGTTTTTGGAAAAAATTATTTTTTGGTTCTTTTTCTTACTAATTGAACTTTTTTTATACCTGTAATAGGCGCCGCAAGCACCTTCGCCGGAAACCATACAGGGGCCGATGGGAGCTCAAGTGGCATCGCGTGTTCCACTGTGAGCACAGCGAAAAACACTCTCTGTCCCGGATACCCGGCAACCCCATCCTGATAATTTTCCGGGTAAGGTTTCTGTAACTTACTTGAATAAAGGAAATTACGAATAAATCAATATGGATATTTTGGCAGGTTATGCGTAGGTTTAACCTACGTGTGAGAGCAGGAAGGAGCGCAGGTTTATTTTTTTTCCTTTGATATCAAGTTTTTGCCGGAGGTTGCGGCGATGGAAATCAACAGCGCTGACCGAAATTTTAAGGAGATAGGCCATCTCTTTATTGGATTTTCCCTGGCGGATAAAATCGGCGATCTGGATTTCCCTTGGGGTCAGGCTATGATATTGTGAATAAAGTTTTTTAGAAAATGAGGAGGTTATTCCCGAGAGATTTGTTTTAATGGTTTCCAGGTAGACTTTTTGCGATTCTTCGGTCAAGGTGGATTCAAGCTCATTGATAAAAGGAAGTATCAGTTCTTTTACATTTGCCAGCACCTTCTTTTCCAACTCTTCTTTTGCTTCAGCGCTTTCCCTGAGCAGGACTTTCAATGCCGTATTGGTTTCTTCAAGCATATTGGTGCGCTGCCGTAAAGTCTCTTCAACCTGCTTCTGGTCGCTTATATCGCGGATGGATTCGACAGCTCCCACATAATTCCCGTCATTGTCATACAGGGGCGCCGCCAGGCCGGACAGATAGGCGCCTTTGCCTCCATAAGCAGAAGCAACAAAGGCTTCGGCATGTAAGGTGTTTTTGTCTATCACCTTGAAGTCATAATGTTTTCTGAGCTGGGGATTCCGGTTTTCCACCAGATCGATCAAGATAGGCCTCTGTTTCCCGTAAAAAGGAACTGCATAAACAAAATCTCCTTTGCCGACAATTTCTGCCGCAGGAACGCCGGTCATTTTTTCAATGGCCCTGTTCCAGGCAACCACAACACCCCTGTTATCAATCACAAAAGTGGCATCCGGAAGAAAATCAATAATTTCGGTATAGTCAAATGACATATCTCTTTCAAGCAACGTAGTATCGTAACGGAAGTAATAGGTTCATATATCAGGATTTTTGATACCTGTAATAGGCTCCGCACGCCCCTTCTCCTGAAACCATACAGGGGCCAATCGGATGTTCCGGACTGCAGGCGGTTCCAAAAAGTTTACAGTCTGCAGGCGTTTTGATGGACTTTAAGACATCCCCGCAGGCGCATCCTGCAGGGTCTTTTACCTCTCTAACCTCTATGTCAAACCGTTTTCTGGCATTGTAATTGTCGTATTCAGCCCTTATTTCCAGACCGCTGCCTGGAATAGTGGTCAATCCACGCCAGAGGGCGTCAGCAGGTTCGAAAACCTTATACATGACAGCCATTGCCTGATGGTTTCCTTCCCTGGTAACAGCCCTGTTATAGGCTATTTCAACCTTGGGAGTCTCTGTTTTAACCTGTTCAGCAAGCATGACGACTGCCTTAAGGATATCAACCGGTTCAAATCCTGCAATGACGCATGGAATCTTGTATTTATTAACAAAAGGCTCATAGGCGTCTGCCCCGATCATGATAGTGACATGGCCCGGGCAGATAAGCCCGTCGATCTGAATATCAGGGTCTGCAAGCAATGCTTCTAAGGCAGGGGGCATAACTTTATTCGAAGAGATCACTGAAAAATTCTGCAGTCCTTCCTGTTCGGCCGTGATTATGGCGGCTGCCACCGTCGGGGTAGTTGTTTCAAATCCCACCCCCAGAAAGATAACCTGGCGGTCCGGATTCTGCCGGGCAATCTGGAGTGCATCAAGGGAGGAATATACCGTCCTGATATCTGCACCTTCAGCCCTCGCCTCCTGCAGGGAAGATTGGCTGCCGGGAACCCTGAGGAGGTCACCAAAGGTTGTAATTATGGAGCCTTCCAGTTCAGCTGCTTTAATAAAGGTGTCGATGTCTGCCGTTGCAGTAACGCAGACAGGGCACCCTGGTCCTGATGTAAGGGTAATTTCAGGGGGCATCAGGGCCCTGATCCCATGGCGGCAGATGGAAACAGTATGTGTGCCGCATACCTCCATGAAGCGGACAGGCCGCAATCCTTCCTGTTTTCTGAGCAGATCTGCAAGTTTTCCGGCAATCTCACCGTCCCTATAAGTATTGAGCCATTCCATAAAAAGATACCTGTAATTAATTGTTGAGTGCCTGAAGTACTTGGAGTTAATTTTCAATCTTCAATCTTTCAAATCTTCAATTTTTCAAAAGTGGTTCCATTGTACCAATATATCCAATAATTGCTGTTTGTCTATTTGTATGATTATATGCAAACAGTTGTATATAAGTGCAATAGAAAAAAGTGAAACAAACAACAATGGACAATCAACAATGATCATTGTTAACTGGTTTTCTTTATGATTCCCATTGAAAGCGTTATCCGTGACCGCCAGGATGATTATTATCAAGCCTTACGCCGGGCCGATGAGGTCGGCAGTTCCACCCCGTTCATAGAGTTTCTGTTGAGCGCCGTCCTGGCCGCCTGCCAACAACTCACAGGTGAAGTTACAGTAGAAGTGACAGGTGAAGACAGGAAACTCCTCAAACATCTTACAAAGTCGATAAATCGCACAACATGCCATCAGACT
>JAUXHH010000231.1 GCA_030621655.1 Desulfobacterales bacterium | reverse complement strand
CTGAAACGAAGACCCCTCCTTGCTTATGTTCATACTACAGGAGGCATCCGCATCCATGAAGGCACGCTTGGTGTTATCCAGATGCCCAAATGCACAATGGCTGTCCGTGAGTATATAGACTCCGGTGGGCTCTACATAGTCGTCTATGACAACAATTCCTATGCCGGACCCGTTGCCAGTTTTCTGGGCTGCTCCCCCTATCAGTTTGCCATTCGTTCGAGCCGCGTCGGTTTTGCCGGCAGCAGGGTTATCCGGGAGACCACCGGTGAAGATATACCGCCGGATTACCATAGTTGCAGAAATGCACTTAAGCGCGGCCATATTCAAGGTATCTGGGACCGCAGGGAATTCAAAAAGAACCTGTACAAGGCGTTGCTGACCATGGGTGGGAGAAATCTTTACTACCGTTAGTAAGTCAGTGAATGATCAGATCAATATAAAGTGAACCTGAAATAATGTACGACGAAATCAACTTTGATGAAATAATCGGCAAATACCGCTCCGATCCTTATGAATATGAGGATATACTGACTCCCCACACCGGCCGGGTGAAATTCAAGGTCAATGAAGGGGATACGGTAGACGGCCCAAGCGGCAAATGGCGTCATCATCCAGGAACACTATTATATATTCTGAACCGGGAAAATAATCCAAAACCCATGCATTCATATACTAATGGGGAAGTTTCTTCTCTGCAGAAAAAGCTGGAAGGTCATTTTGTTGAGGCGGGAGAAAAGCTCATGACCATCAAGCACCCTTTGAAAAAAAGAGAAATCATTGAATCCATTCTGCAAAATGTGCTTTACCTGTTCCCTGCCCCTGAAAAGGCAAAGTATTTCTTCTCGTTGGATATTCAGGCACGCCTTGATAAACAAGGGGGAAAAGCTGTCTATGTAGAACCCGGGGAGGAGATTATCACCATGTCCCTCATGAAGAGAGACACTCCCATTTATTATACCGGTGAAGCGGGGATCATCCATTCCGTGTATTTCAAACCCGGAGTCAGTGTGAACCAGGGAGAACCACTGATAGGGGTTTGCGCCAAGGAAAAACTGCCCTTAATTCAAAAGATTATTACGCATGTTAAGGCCGAGTGGGACTGAGCCCGGTGAGGGTGAGGTGATTTGCTTTTTACGCCCGCGCTGAAAAAAGGGCGACTCGCAAAACCGCCCCAAAATTTGACACACTGACAACCTATAATAAGTCGCCGGACAGCGATATGCCTGTACCCCTTTTGTGGTCAATGTGCAGCGTTTTGTTGGCCATTTTTTTTATATTCATGCCGTTAGAGCTTCTTCTAGCGCTTTGGGATTGATCGCTGCCACTTTCAGTAATGCTCTAGCCGGACCCTCAGGTCTACGGCGGCCTTGTTCCCAGTTTTGGAGAGTGGAGACACTTACACCGATCATCATGGCAAATTCTGATTGAGATTTATGCAATTGGTCACGTATTTTCTTAATATCAGCAGGCGCAAACTCATGGATACGGCTTGCTTTCATTTCTCCTCGCCTAATTTTCCCTGCCTGCTTAATGCTTTTTACTAAATTATTAAAGTCTTGATTCTTCATTTTAACTCCTCCTTAACCAACTGGCTTAAAATCTGGAGCTGATCTTGTGAAAGATCATCTTTTTTGCTCTTTGAATAAATAAGTAACATGTAGAAAGATTCCGTTTTGGGGTCCCAATAATAGATTACCCTGAGACCTCCGCGTTTTCCTTTTCCTTTTATTGCCCAACGGACTTTACGGAGCCCACCTGAGCCAGGAATAATAGAACCTTGCTCAGGACGCAACAGCATGCTATTTGCAAGGATTTATACTCATCATCTTCGAGTAGTGTTTGGACTTCTTTTGTAAATATCGGAGTCTCAATGAATTTCATATATTATACTATACGCCATTGGCGTACGTAAATCAAGGGCTGAAAATAGAGCAAGAGGTGGCCAACTTAATTTTTCTGGTAGACGCGTGGCGCCACTATGGTCTTTAAAAGAAAATGTGTTGACATGATAATAAAACTCAGGGACATTATACGTAATTAATTACCAAGGCAATAAACTACTCGTTCCCGAATAGAAAACGTATGGTAATGACCGATCCAAAGCAACTTACTCCTGGCTATATCCAGCAAATCACAGACAAGGAAGAAATTCCTTTACGTAGCAAATTATTTACACCCGAAACTGTAAAAACGGTCTTGCGTTACGGCGCCGTTGTTGGCTCAATTATTGATCAACACAGCCGAATTTCCAGGGGAGCCGAATGGGCCCGGCGGCTTATACTTGCTGCTGAAGAGAAAAACAAGTCATTTCACAGTGGTACTGTTATCCTGGCCGATGAAATGATTCACAGCAAGGGCCGTTTCAAAAGATACTGGCATGCCCCAAAGGGTGGACTCTGGATGACACTTGCCCTGGTAAACACTCTGCTGCCGGAAAATAGCTTTTTTCTTCCCATGGCTGCCGGAGTGGCCTGTTGCGAGGTTCTGCGACATTACGGCATTGAGGCCCATATCAAATGGGTAAATGATACCCTGGTAGATAACAGGAAAATTTCGGGTATCCTCACGGAAACATTCACCGGACCCCGTTTTGGCGAAGAATATATCCTTATCGGCATCGGCATAAATGTTAATAACGACCTGTTCCCTGCTGAACTTTCTGATACAGCTATATCCATGAAATCCTGCCTCAGTAAAGAAATCATCCTGCAAGAAGTCATCGCGAGACTGTTAGTAAAACTGCGTTGGAATATCGGTCTACTGTTTTATGAGGAAGCCAGACATCTCGAAAAGCACGGAGGTGTTGCCATCAGCAATAAAGCAGAGCCGGAGAACTTACCCGAAGATGAACATCTGCTTCTGAAAAGCTATAAAAGCCTGACAGACATTTTTAACCGACGGATACTTTTTGGTTTTGACGTTCAGGAAAATCCTCAATTTGAGGCAAAAATTATCGGCCTGGACAATACAGGCGGCTTGATCCTGGAAATGGTTGACTCCGCAAGAATAGTTCAGCATAGCGGTGAGATTATTTATTTGGACTAGGAGCCTGTTGGGGAATTCCCAAAAAATCCCAGGACATAATCTCTCTTTGTAATAAATACTGGCCGTATGCCTTAAATAAAAGTAGAGCCTCCCGGATTGAAGCATCAGAAAAACGCAACCGCTCCAGTTTTCCCATGGGCAGGTCCTGGGCATGCTGGAGCAATTTGATTGTATTCATGGACAGTGGAATCATTTCGTGAGATATGAGAGATGGGC
>JAUXHH010000095.1 GCA_030621655.1 Desulfobacterales bacterium | reverse complement strand
ACATGGTTGTTTGGAAAATCGTAGTGTTTGCTGCCGGAGAGTTTTGCGCTTTTTGCCGAAACAAGGGCATCACCAAGTCCCGGCGTCAACTCCCTGGGAAGATGTCCTGAAGGAATTGGCCCGGTAAGCATGTCAGGGAACTTGATAATTTTGCAATTGTCCGATGGGAGACGGACAATGAGCTGAAACAGTGCAGGACTGGTGCCGCCAAAGGAAAGTTTTTTTAATTGTTGGGGCAAGGTTTTTTTTATTGAAGCCATAAATTCTGAATCGGGTGGAAGTTCTTCAATTGCAGGACTTTGGAGAAATGCCGAAAGACGGCCAAGGGCTTTTGTCAGCATGACCTTGGATTTACCGGGAATAATTTTTTCCAGTAATGCACCGGCAGGTTTTAGATAACGGGAAAATTTTGCCATGTCGGTTCCCGCATGGGGGCTGCAGATGGTTATCAGGCCTTCAATATCGTTTACAGGTTCCTCCAGCAAAAAACGCCGGGCAATAAGTCCCCCGCGGCTGTGCCCAATGAGGTATATTTTTTTCCCGGGCCATTTGTTTCTTACTGTTTCAAAAGCGGTTTTAAGTTCATCGATTGCAACTTGAATCGGCCCCAGGGGCCGGCGTTGTGTCCAGGATGCAAGTGAAAATCCGGCGCTCTTCAAGCAGTCCCAGAGTCCCTGGATATCAGGATCCAAGGAGCCGAATGAAATGGTATTTTCAGATGTTTTTGCTGCATCAGTCAGAAAAATAGTCAAAGGAGCCAACCCGCCCAATACTAAACATTTTTTCGGGTCAACCCAGAAATAATTATTCATACCCATGCCATGAATAAGGAGAACAACAGGCATTTCAGGTTTGCCGCTATATGTTTTTAATGAAAGTTCCATATCTTCACACCAGGCAATCTATAAAATCAAGGCCCATATGGAGCAGGAGCCCAACGCCGATAATTCTTAATTTGGGTACAAGCAGGAGCAGAAAGTAAGCCCCAATTGCCGGGTAGGAGTGGAGAGGGTGAAAATTAATACCACAGCGCTCAGGGTCATACACTGGAGATGCCAGAAGGTGATCAATATCCACTATCATGGTGAGCACCATTATCAGCCAGGCATTCAGCCAAATTTTCCGATATGCCAGGCGGGCTGTGATGCCCGGGATTACGACATGCAGAACAAGATGCAGTAATGGCAGAAACACCTAGCCCTCTTTCTCCCAGGGGAGTTTCGGTAAAGCGTTTAAGGCGGATATATATTGTACTTTATCGTAACTCCGGTTTTCCTTTAAAACAGTAAAAACTTCCGAGGCAACCACGTAGCCTATAAGCTTGAGCGCCTCTTTTTTGGAAAACCCCTCCTTTTGGAGCCTGGCAAGAGTCTGTTTTGTTTCCGGCGGGTCGTTGTCTTTTATCTGGCTATTGATAACTCCCAGGATAGCTTCACGAAGTCGTTGGTCTTCTGTTTTTTCCATATCAGTTGAGAATGGCTGTATGTTTTTATATGTTTAAAAACCTGAGTTGTGCGAGTTTCGAATCTCCTAGGTTAAAGTTTTGGTGGTCCCATAACAATCATCTGTGCAATGGTCAATTTTACCTTGGGAGC
Source organism: Desulfobacterales bacterium (assembly GCA_030621655.1). Taxonomy (GTDB): domain Bacteria; phylum Desulfobacterota; class Desulfobulbia; order Desulfobulbales; family BM004; genus BM004. The sequence continues at coordinate 4,871 of JAUXHH010000095.1, read as the reverse complement.
AGTCATTCTTTTAATGCCAAGCAGTTCTATTTCCAGGTTTACCAAGCGTTGAAAGAATTGGGTGCGGTCCAGAGGCGCCAGAGAGTTTTCTGTTGAAATATGCTCCTGGCATCTAAAACAACCAGGGAAATGAAGCTGCTGACCGTCAGGCCTTGTGAAGGTTGCAGGCACTCCATGCAGCCTGCAAATCATCATTCTGTAAAGGTAAAGGGTACAACGTCCTTCTGAGTTAAGGGGGCACATTATTATGGGCCGTTCTTCCTTTGCAAGAGAGGCTTCACTCTCAATCACATAGTTAGTTGCCTTTTCAGTAATTGTCTTAAGCAGTTTGTCGTCAAGCGTCTTGAGTCCATGCCAGAGATAGGCCCATTCCGTATAGGTATGATGCAGAAAAAAACTGTCGCAGCAATTATCAGGACATCCAGAGCAGGAAAAATCCAGATCTTTTGCAGTCCTGTCGTAAGCAGCCTCCATATCATGGTATAGGTCTGCAACCTGCTTGGCAAATTCAGGTGTTAATACTATTTCATCTGTTTTCATGGAAGTACTGGACCTGGTAAATGGAAACACCCAATTCACCTTTCATCCACTCGTCGAGAGAAAGCCCGGCTTTTCTGCAGAGGTGGGCAAGAAAGTCCTCCGTCCTGGGGAGCTGTTCCCATACCTGGGGGAGAAAGGTGGACCGGGCCAGGCCTTTATTGATGATGACGCCATCAATATTGGGTCTGAGTTTCTCCAGTAGGTCATTGCCCCCGGAATATTCCAGCTCCTGAGGGGTGGTCAGGATGCTTATATCGATCTCTGCCTGGTCAAGCTCAATAGAAGTAAGTGCCGGGAAACGCGGGTCATTAAAAGCAGCATTAATGGCATTACGCTGGATACCTTGCAGGATTGTTTCAGAAGGCGTAAGGCAGCCCATGCAGCCTCGCAGTTGCCCCTTTGTTTTCAGGGTGACAAAGGTTCCGCGTTTTTCCTGGAAGGCAGGATCAGCAAGATCGTGATCAGGGACTACTTTATTTATTTCATCAAGAGTGCCAAGTCTTGCTGCAATAGTCCTGCGGGCAAGGTTGACCAGTCTCTGGCCCTGCTCTTCTGTAATGTTTTTTGACGCTTCAGCTGTGCTCATTGTCTTAAGTTACCCTTAACTTTAATTAGCTCCCAAAGTCATCAGCTAAATCGGATAGTTTTGCTAGTGTAAACTTGTTTTTGCTTCTGGTACCAAGGCCATTATTTTATGTTTTTTATCCAGTATCCAGAGCCTTTGGCCTTTCACCTTTATCCTTTCACCTAATAAAGTCTATGTGGGATGGATCGACTATCTACCACTCCACCCCCAGCATAAGACAGTTAATGCCACTGCCTATTCCAAGCAGGGCCGCGCGTTGTCCTTGGCGGAAAATGGACTGCTCAATGCCCATTGCCATGGTAACCGGAGCTGAAACTGAACCGGTATTACCCATGAGCGGGAGGGTTTCAAAATTTTTTACAGGATCAATTTCTAAATTTTTAAAGAGAAGGCGGGCATGGGCATGGCCAACCTGGTGACAGAAAAACACATCGATCTCTCCAGGCTGCCAGCCAAGTTCCCCAAGAAAATCATCCCAGGTAGACCTGGCAGTTTCAATGCCCTGCTTCATGAGTTCTTCGGAATCGGTTGCCATAAGAATGGAACTTTGGCTGGAGTGTGAGGTGTCACTCTGCCCTCCCTGGCAAAGATCGTTATGCCTGGTATTGGCGCGATAGGCTCCTCCTATGAATTTTTGCGAGCCTTTACTGTATTTTTCATGGGTCATGACCAGGGAAACGGCTCCAGAGCCGATGGTAAGTGAGGCAAAAGAGTACTTGATAGTCTTGCGGGTCAGGAAGGTATCAGCAAGCAAATTTTCAATGGTTGATTCAAGCAGGTCTTCTGCTGTTTCACCAGCCACCAACAGTCCGCACTTTACCTGCCCAAGTTCTATCATGTTGGCCAGAAAGATCATGCCGTCCAAAAAACCAAGGCAGGCATTGGAGATATCAAAGACAAGACATCGGTCCGGCAAGCCCAATTGATTATGGACAAAGGAAGCTGTGGCAGGTTCCATCATGTCGCGTGACACGGATGTGAATATCAGACATTCCAGTTCGCTTGGGGGAATTCCGGAAGCAGCAATGGCTTTTTTCCCTGCCAGAACAGCACCATCACTTGGTCGGGTGGACTTGGGCCAGAAGCGCCGTTCTTTAATGCCGCTCATGAGTTCCAGGCGCCCCTGGGGTAGTTTGAGTTTTTCGTAGACAGGGGCCAGCCTTTTTTCAATGTCCTCAGAGGTGATTATCTCTGGGGGAAGTTCATAGCCAAAGCCTTGAAAACGTACATGCTGATATTTCATTATTCCACGACCTTGGCGACGATATCCGCATCAAAATAGTTTATGCCCATGCCGCCATCGGCAATAATGGACTGTGCGGTAATGGCGGAAGATCGTTCTGATAGAAGAAATGCTGCTATATCGGCAATTTCTTTAGTTTGCAGCCCTTTTTTGCGTAACGTCAGTTTTTCTGCATAAAGATAGCTGTCCACATAACCGGGAATGCCTGCTGAAGCAGAGGTTTTTAATAGCGCGGGACTGACAGCGTTGAAACGGATGTTGGAAAAACCGGAAAAACTCTTTGCCAGGAAACATAAAGATGATTCCAGGGCGGCCTTGATCGGGGCCATATACCCATAATTCTCTGCTGCCATCCTGGTTGTGGATATAGAAATTGTCACAACCGAACCGTTTTCATCAAGCAGTTCCTTGAAGTGCTTGCAGATTGCCAGGAGCGAGAAACAGGAAATATCTATGGCCTGGAGGAAATCCTTCTTGTTTGTCTCGTGAAAAGGCTTAAAGCCATCTGTATAGTTTGCAAAGGCAATTGAGTGGACGATGCCGTGAATTTTTCCGTCAATAGAATCGCCAATTTCTTTTTTCACCCGTACAATGTTTTTTTCATTTTCCACGTCGCAGATAAAAACCCTGGCACCAGGAAAAAGTTTCTCCGCAGTTTCCTTTCTAAGGGTACTTCTGACTACATGGATAACCTCCGCACCTGCCTCCTGCAAAACTTTTGCAATGGCACAGGCAACAGATTTTCGGTTGGCAAGACCGAACACAACAATTTTTTTATCAACAAGTTTAAGAAAATCCATAACCCTCAAAATTTTTAGTTTACTATCGTTATTTTACTTATGGAAAAGGCACTTTAAAAACGGTTCATAAGGAAGTCAAAGTTTTTCGAAAAATTCCTTCATTTTTGTCGACTCATAAAAGCACTTCGCGGACAGGTATTGCGCCTGTAATTAATTGATTTATCGGGCCCTGTTGATGACTTAGAAATTTTTTAGGTAAGACTTATTTTTCACTGGCGAATTATGGCCATATTGATATAGTGTGTGCCCATGGATTCATCAAAACCAACCACCCGGACCAAGTTTATATTCATCACAGGTGGAGTACTCTCTTCTCTGGGCAAGGGGTTGGCAGCTGCATCAATCGGCGCTCTGCTTGAAAGTAGAGGGCTTACCGTCACCTTCCAGAAATTAGACCCATATATCAATTTTGATCCCGGCACCATGAACCCTTTTCAGCATGGTGAGGTTTTTGTCACCGATGACGGTGCTGAAACCGATCTGGATATGGGGCATTACGAACGCTACACCAATGCGGTAATGGCCCAGATCAACAATTACACATCCGGGCGTATATACTATTCGGTTATTTCAAAGGAAAGGCGGGGAGAGTACCTGGGCGGGACTGTACAGGTAATACCCCATATCACGGACGAGATAAAAAACGCCATCCTGCAGCTTGCCGATACTGTTGACATTGCCATCATTGAAATAGGAGGCACCATTGGCGATATTGAGGGCCTGCCCTTTCTGGAGGCAATCCGCCAGTTCCGTTATGATGTTGGCCGCAGCAACTCCCTGTTCATCCACGTAACATTGGTGCCGTATATTAAGACTGCCGGAGAGGTGAAGACCAAGCCCACCCAGCATAGCGTTAAAGAGTTGCGGGCCATTGGTATTCAGCCTGATATCCTCCTGTGCCGGACGCAGAGCCCCTTAACCAAAGCGCTGAAAGAAAAAATTGCCCTGTTCACCAATGTCCCTACAGATGCAGTCATTACAGCCAAGGATGTAAAGAGCATATACGAGGTGCCTGTTCTTTTTCATAAGGAAGGACTGGATGATAAGATTCTGGAGCTCCTCAATATATGGACGGGTGCACCCCGGATGGAACCATGGGAGAAGTTGGTTAAAAAAATTAAGAACCCAAAACATCATGTTACCATCGGCATCATTGGGAAGTACGTGGATTTGACTGAGTCCTATAAGAGTCTGCATGAGTCCCTCGTGCATGGGGGGATAGCAAATGACGCCAAGGTGGAGCTGCGCTATGTAAGTGCTGATGAGCTTGAAGATAGCGGCTCAACAGATGTACTCGAAGGATGCCATGGCATTTTGGTTCCCGGCGGTTTCGGCAAGCGGGGCGTTGAAGGCAAGATCATGGCCGTGACCTATGCCCGGACAAACAAGATTCCATTTTTTGGCATCTGTCTTGGCATGCAGTTGGCTGTTGTTGAATTTGCCAGGAACATTGCCGACATGAAGGGTGCCCACAGCACAGAATTTGACAAAAACACCAAGTATCCGGTGATTTACCTGATGAAGGAATGGTTTGATTACCGTACCCAGCAAATCCAGGTGAGGGATGAAGCTTCTGATATGGGCGGCACCCTGAGATTGGGGAGTTACCCCTGCGACCTTCATGAATCGAGTTTTGCACATACAGCATATGCCCAGGATGAGATCCAGGAACGGCATCGCCACCGCTATGAATTTAATCCGG
>JAUXHH010000007.1 GCA_030621655.1 Desulfobacterales bacterium | reverse complement strand
TCAAGCATTGTTCCCCTGCATTCCTCATTTTCATCGGCTTCCAGCAGAATCGAGCCGTCTGGAGCAACTACCATGGAATGACCGCCAAATGTCGTGTCACCGGTTGTGCCGCATCGGTTCGCAGCAATAACAAACATCTGGTTCTCGATGGCGCGCGCCTGAACCAGGATGCGCCAGTTGTCAACCCGTGCAGCAGGCCATTGGGCAGAGACGACAAGGAGTTCGGCCCCGAGGGTTGTCTGTCCCCGGAGGAGTTCTGGAAATCGCAGATCATAACAAACCAATGCTCCAATAGGTCCCTGATCGGTTTGGATCGGACGGGGCTCAGTTCCGGGTGTAAAGAATGAGTCCTCTTGCATCGGACTGAAGAGGCACTGCTTGCGGTATGTACCTGCGAGCCCTTTTGGTTCAGTTATAAAAAGTGTGTTGTAATAAGAATGCTGCGAGTATTCCGGCAACGATCCTCCAATATTGACCTGGTATTTTGCTGATAAAATTTGCAGGTTTTCTAATAGGGCTGGAATTTTTCTCGAAAGCTCTGGAAGTTTTTCATAGGCAAAACCGGTGGCCCAGAGTTCAGGCAAAACAATGATGCCAGGGGATATCCGTTTACAGGACATGGCAATTTCTGCAAGACCTTGCTCAACGCGGGAAAAATTGGAGTCAATATCGCCGCTCTTGACGTCAAACTGTAGAAACCCTGCAAAAAAGGATTTTTTTGTAACAGAATCAGGCATGATCCTGTAAAGCTACGATTCTTTTACAATATTCGCAAGTGCTTTATGCGCCAGCCCTCCCACGGTATCTGCTACAAAGGTGCGGTTAAGGTATATCTTTACCTGGGCAGGATCATTTACAAGTTTTTCAAGAGACGCGACCGCCTCTCCTGCGTGGAGCAGGCCAAGTGCCCAGGCAGCAAGACCGCGAACTGTGGAATCAGGGGAGTTGAGATAGGGGAGCAGATAAATGATAACATTTTTTGCCTTCAGCAGGTCGGGCTTTACCATGGCAAACCGGGAAAGTCCCCACATCAACCCCTGCTGCAATTGCGGAAGCTCCAGGTAGAAGCCGTCTTCACGCATGTAAGCTACAAGCATATGGCCGTATTCCTCAGCAAGTCTGTCGTGGGCGGCCATTATTTCACCCATGGCCTCAGGGGCGCCCCAGCCGATGCCGCCGGACTCATCGTTTAAACTCCACATGAACCTGCGCATCACAACTCTCGCCGCCTCCATATCATGATCGGCCAGATCAGCGACGATTGGGCCCAGTGCGGTAATTGCATGCCAGCGTACAGTCTCATTGCTGCTGCATAAAGCACCGATAAGAGGATTTATGACTCTGGATGCAGGAAGCTGTCGCAGTTCATGGATGACAGCTTCAATATCAGAAGACTCCAGAAGTTTGGAGATACGACGTTTTTCCCGGATTCCCATTTGCTATGGACAACAGGTAAATTATTCTTCTGTCTGCTCAATTACTGCTTGCCCAATCCTCTTCCCCATCTCCACGCATTCCTTGAGATCAGCGTGGGCTGGAACGTATTTGAACCGCAATCCCGGTTCAATGATATCAAACTTCATATCTTCCATGGCCCTGTTCATGAGTTTGACCGCCTCGCCGGACCAGCCAAACGAGCCAAAGGCAGCTCCAATCTTGTTAGTCGGCTTCAGGCCCCGCATGTACATCAAAAAACCTGCCATCCTGGGCAGCATACCATTATTCAAGGTTGCACAGCCAAGAATAACCGCTTTGGCATTGAGTACGTCTGCCATGACGTCGCTGCGGTGACTATGAGCCAGGTTGATGAGTTTGACGCTGACTCCTGTTGAGTCAATACCGGCAGTGATGGCCTTGGCCATTTTTTCGGTGGATTCCCACATGGTATCATAGATGACCAGGGCCTTTCTCTTGCCCTTGTTCTGGCTCCAGTCAGCATAGGCCTGGAGGACATCATTAATATGGGAGCGCCAGATAACCCCATGATCAGGGGCAATCATATCAATCTCAAGTCCCATTTCCTGCACCTTGGCCAGGAGTTTCCTGATTAACGGTGAATAGAGGGTCAGGATGTTGGCGTAGTATTTTGATGTCTGCTCCATCAGTTCTGAGAAGTCAACCTGGTCATCAAACCTTTCACTGCTGGCCAGGTGCTGCCCGAAGGCATCACTGGAGATAAGCAGCTTGTCTTCCTGGAAATAAGAAAACATGGAATCAGGCCAGTGCAGCATTCTGGTTTCAAGAAATGTGACAGTCTTGCTGCCCAGGCTGAGGGTCTGGCCGTTCTCAACCGCTTCAAGGGGCCAGCCCTCGGGATGAAAATGCGCCTCGATGGCCTTTAAACCCATCTTGGAGCAGAAAATCTTTTCAGGCTTGATCAGGTCAATTATCTCCGGTAATGAACCGGAGTGGTCCATTTCAACATGGTTGACGATCAGGTAATCAATGTCAGTGGGATCAACCAGTTGCTTGATATGATGTACCAGGTCAGTGATGTGGTTTTTTTTGACCGTATCGAACAGGGCAATTTTCTCGTCCTTTACCAGGAAGGCATTATAGGTTGTTCCTTTATAGGTGGAGTAGCCATGGAAATCCCTGATATCCCAGTCAATAGCCCCTACCCAGAATATGTTATCTTTAATTTCTGTGGTATTCATCATTTCTCCTTGTGAAATATGATGCATGTATATATTTCAGGCCTGGTGCATTCCTTTAAAAAAACCGAGGCCGAATGCTTATGTCCGAAAAATACAGGCTGTAAATTATTATTCTTTTGTCGGTAGGGTAAACATGCGTTGGCCCAATTCTGTATCCAGCATGAACAGGCCATTGGCATCTTTACCTATCAATATAAGTTTGTCCACCAGGCTGCCGGCCGTATCTTCCTCTTCAACCTGCTCAGACACGAACCACTGCAGGAAGATGTTCGTTGCATGATCGCGTTCGTCCTGAGCCAGGTTGACCAGGTCATTGATCAGTCCGGTCACCTTCTGTTCATGGGACAGGACATTTTCAATCGCATCCAGAGGTGATGACCATTTCGAAGGAGGCTGGTCAATAGCCTTTAAAGTTACTCGCCCGCCACGTTCGCAGACAAAGTCAAACATCTTCATACCATGGAAGAGTTCTTCCTGGGCCTGCTGGCGCATCCAGTTTGAAAAGCCACCAAGACTTTTCGATTCAAAATAGGTGGCCATGGACAGGTAAAGATATGAAGAATAAATTTCAGCATTGATCTGCTGATTAATGGCTTTTTCCATTTTTTTACTCAGCATGACAACTCCTTGTTATTTAGCTTTCAGCAGTTAGCAGTTAGCTATCAGCTGAAAGAGATAAGAATAATTTTTTAAAAGCTTATGGCTGAACGCTGATAGCCTTACTAGCTTTTCCAAAGTCCGTGCAGATTACAGTATTCCCTGGCACTGACCTCGGTGGCATCAACCATGAAGACAGCCTCGGGGGTACCGCCAGGATTTAAAAATTGCCTGTATGCTGTGTCTCCGGCAATAAGTTCAATCCATTCTATGTAATGTTTTTCCTCCATAGGATGGGCAACAGATCCCACAGAAACCTTATAGCCGCCATCAATCTTTTCTATGACCGGGACATGTTTTTCTTTGGCAGCATCAACCGTGTTTTCAACCTGCAGGGTCATGTCCTGACCGCAGCATACCAACGTACCCTGACCGCCATGAACGACTTCGACAATGTTTCCGCAAACATCACATTTGTAGACTTCCAGTTTCTTTGCCATAGTAAACCTCCTTTAGGTTTAAACCTCAAAAAAATATTAAACAGACAAATAGACAAACCAAAAATTGTATTGCAGTATTGTATTTCTTTCCTATAAGTTAATAGTTCTCTCCCAGCAGTTCAAAATGGGCCTGCTTATGCTCGCATGCAGGACATTCATCAACCGCTTCGGTGCCTTCGTGGAGATAGCCGCAGTTGCGGCAGCGCCATGTGACTTTTTCCTCACGTTGAAAAACTCTGCCTGCTTCTATGTTAGCCGCTAGGTCTTTATACCTTTTTTCATGCTGCTTTTCGGCCACAGCAATAGCGCTGAATATGGCGGCAATATCTTTGAAGCCTTCTTCCATGGCTGTTTTTGCAAATTCAGGATACATGATGGTATATTCAAAATTTTCACCGGCCGCTGCCTCCTGCAGGTTTTCAAGCGTCGTGCCGATGACGCCTGCCGGAAAACCTGCCGAAATCTCCACTTCGCCCCCTTCAAGAAGCTTGAACAACCTTTTGGCGTGTTCTTTTTCCTGGTTGGCAGTTTCCTCAAAAATGGTGCTTATCTGGACATATCCGTCCTTTTTTGCCTTGGAGGCAAAATAGGTATAACGATTACGTGCCTGAGACTCGCCGGCAAATGCGGTGAGGATGTTTTTCTCTGTCTGGCTTCCTTTTAGTGGGCTCATATGGTCTCCTTAAAAAATAAAAATACAGAACATGTTATTGGGAATGATTATCAATAACATGTTAAAATAAACTCTGGCAAGAAAAAAATTAAAATAAAGAATAAACTTTACTCTGCAGTTTACCTCGGCGCCAGTATATTATTTTCCCTGCCCAAAAGACAGCCGTTTGAATAGGGTTACTATACTATAAAATAAATCTTTAAATTATTCCTTAATCCGTGAGTCTTGGGATATTTCCCGTCACGGATTAAGGATTGTTGACTGGTGCGCAATAAGCAGTTCAGGAATATCAACAGGCTCAAATGACAGGAATGAAAACATTTTTTTCTCAAGGTCCTGGCAAAGGGTGTAATTGCTTTTGATTGCCTGGCATCGAACTATATTATTCAAGCCGTATCGTTCAAGAATATAGGCGAGTCGCTCTGCAAGGCTGACCACCTGGTCATGGTTCACCCTTTTATCTGCGTAGTAGACGATTTCTTTTTCAGCAAAATTATTTTCAGGGGAGTAGTTTGTCAGAATCACATGCTCTCCAACAATGTCTGCAATGGGGTCGAGGTTATGGGCCAGGCAAATTTCAACCCCTTTGGCAGCGTGGTCATCATCATTGTCAAGACAGGCTGTTTTACCGATGTCATGCAACAGAGCACCTGCAATTATCCTATCCATGGATAATTTATGCCCGGCAGCAATCAAGCCGTTTGCAATGATCTCCGCCACCCTGGCCACCACAATGGAATGGTGTTTGATATTGGGCAGCATCTGATACTGCTCCATGAGGTCAAGACATTCTTTTACACCTGGAATTTTATGGCCCAATGAATTCATGAATGTTTAGCTGTTCTTTCCGCTCAGTTCATGCACTGCATCAATAAAGATTTTTGCCTGCGCAGGCGGAGTAAACTGGTGGATACCGTGTCCAAGGTTGCAGATATGGCCGCGGGCATTGCCGGCTCCGGCAAGAAGTTTTGTCACCCGCTCCCGGAGTTGCTTCTCAGGCAGCAGCAGGGCAGAGGGATCAAGGTTCCCCTGCACAGAGATATCAGGCCCAATTTGTTCAACCGCCTTGGCAATATCAACCCTCCAGTCAAGGCCAAGGACATCCGCACCGGATGTTTTGGAGAAATCCAGTAACGTAGCTCCATTATTGGCAAAATAGATGATTGGAACATCGGTTGCTTCTTTTAGATCCGCAATGATGCGTTTGACGTAGGGGAGAGCGTAGCGTTCAAAGTCACCCGGAGCCAGGACACCGGCCCAGGAATCAAAAATTTGCAGGGCCTGGGCTCCGGCAGCAGCCTGGGCTTTGAGGTAAACGCTTGTGCATTCAGTTATTTTATCCATAAGGGAGGAGTAAAGCTCCGGATCTGCAAACATCATTTTCTTGGTTTCAAAAAAGAACTTGGAGGATCCCCCTTCGATCAGATAGGTCGCAAGGGTAAACGGGGCACCGGCAAAACCGATAAGCGGCACCTTTTCAGCAAGCTCCCGCCGTAGAATACGTATGGTATCCATAACAAAATTGAGATGCTCGTCAGGGTCAGGTATGATTAACCGGTCAACAGCCTGCTGGTCCCGAACAGGGGTAGGGAAGACGGGACCGATTTTTTCATGAAATTCAAGGGTCAGGCCCATGGCTTCAAGAGGGATCAGGATATCAGAAAATAAAATAGCAGCATCCACCCCCAGTATGTCCACCGGCTGGATTGTAACTTCTGCGGCCAACTCAGGTGTTTTACAGAGTTCGAGGAATGTGAGTTTGCTTCTGACTGCTTGGTATTCAGGCAAATAGCGGCCAGCCTGGCGCATCATCCATACCGGTGTGTAATCTACTTTTTCGCCTCTGCAGGCCTTGAGAAATGTATCGTTCATTCAAATAGGTCCTCAGCTTTAAATTCTTAATTTTAAATTCTTAATTCTTAATTATTTTCTTTTTGGGGAATAGTTGCAGAAGGGTTCTTCAGCGAGGTAATCCCCGGTCATGGAATAGGAACGAGCCCGGCATCCGCCGCAGACATTAACATATTCACAGCGGCCGCAACTTCCCTTATAGCTTTTGAAATCTCTTAAACTTTTGAATAGTTCCGAATTTTCCCAGATGTCCTTGAACGACTGATTATGGACATTGCCTGCAGATTTTGGGAAATAACTGCAGGGCAGCACCTCTCCGTCAACATCAATGAGACAGATCAGCTGGCCGGCCAGGCATCCCTTGGAACCGCCTGTTGAGAATTTAAGGGAACGACGTTTGAATTTTTCCTTATCATTTTTGGAGCGCTGTAAAACAATACGGTAATAGTGAGGCGCACAGGTAGGCCGGACGAGCATATCGTCCTCATCTTTTTCCATATCGTAATGCCAGTTAAGGAGTTCTTCATAATCCTCCGGAGAAATGAGTTCCGCAAGGATGTCCTCCCCGCGACCCGTTGGTACGATCATGAACATATACCAGGCCGTGGCACCAAGCTCCTTGGCAAGTTTATATATTTTGGGAACTTCATCCTGGTTCCTTTTTGTAAAGGAAGAGTTGATCAGAAATTCAATATTATGTTTTTTGAAAAGACCTGCGGCCCTGATTGTTCCTTCAAAAGCACCTTTCTGGTTGCGAAAATCGTCGTGCACCTCTGCAGAGGCCCCGTCAAGACTTAAGGATACCATCCTGATGCCGGACTCCTTAATTTTCAGGCAGGTCTCTTCAGTTACAAGGGTACCGTTGGTAGCCAGGCACATCCGTAAATCCTTTTCGGTGCCGTAGGCGGCTATATCAAAAACATCTTTTCTTAAAAGAGGCTCGCCTCCTGAAAGGACCACTACCGGCTTGGCATACGAGCTGATATCATCAAGCACTCTTTTGGCTTCCTCCAAAGAGGAATCAGGATGATCCTTGATCTCCATTTGCGAGGAAGAGCGGCAATGCACACAATTCAAATTACAGCGCCTGGTTATTTCCCAGGCAATCCATTTTACGTCAAATTCCACCGTGGTCTCCTAATAGGTAAGGGATAGTACAAGATTAATAAACGAATTAAAAATAGTCGTATACATTTTTTTAGCTACTATATGGCCGATGGGATGGCAGGTCAATGCTTTATGGTTAAGAAATATATGTTACTTTATTCTGCTTCAGACGACCCGTAATATATGGCAACTCCGCAAATCTATCTGTCAGTTTACCGGGCAATGAAAAGAGATAATGATTAAATTTTATTATAAGCCAGAGGTAAGTTAATACTAAAGTAAAGCCGGATGAATACAGGAGCATGAAAGCTGTATGGAGAAATATAGTTGCATTCAGAAACGCTATATGGGAAACAGTATGTATAATTATAGAGTGAATTCAGTTGTGTCACTATGGCTGTTTAAGCTTTTCTAAAGCAGCTTATTGAAAACAAGAGAGAAGGAGGGGGATTATGGATATTAAAAAAGTTCTCGTGCCGGTTGATTTTTCTGAAAATTCTAAAAAAATCCTTGAAGCTGCCGGATATTTTTCTGGAAAATGTCAAGCCAAACTCCATGTCGTGTTTGTTGTCCAGAGTTTTGATGATTACTCAGGTTTTTTTGTGCCCCATATGCCGGTCGCCAAATTTGAAGAAGAGATGGTGCAGGCCGCAGAACAAAAAATGGAAAGCTTTTTAGTCGGCCAGAAAAATATTGAGGCAAAAGTCCTTGTTGGAGATGTGGCTGAGGAGATTATCCGTCATACGGAAGAAAGTGGCATGGATTTGATTGTCATGGGAACCCATGGCTATAAGGGCCTTGAAAAAGTCATGTTCGGCAGTGTGGCTGAAAAAGTCGTCAGGTCTTCTCCCTGCCCGGTCTTAACAATTAATCCGTATAAGAATTTATAGGGAGGCAAAAACTTAGGTATGCAGTATTGCCAGTATGCCGGTTGTGTACCCCTGCTCATTGACGGAAGGAGTTGGCTCGAGGTGAAAGAGCCTTTGCAGTAAGGTGCGTGACGGGATGCCTGGGAAACAATAGAAATCGAGTTTTTGATACCCTGTTGCAGGGTTGGGAAATTCGATTTTTACTGTTTCCTCCCAAGCTGCAATATGCTCTGCATCTATGCTGATATCCTCCCGCTTGTCGGAAGATGAATCATGTAAAACGGCTGTCTCCCTGAGAAAATTTTCAAAATAATTCAGGTCTTCTTTGGCTGCCAGGCGTAGTTTAATCCTACTTGCAATATATTGTTCCTTAGCTGATTCGCTGGAGCCAAGGCCTGGAAACATTGGAATGGAGAGGGAGAAAAGTTTTTGCGGAGTTTTGCGCCAGGTATTTTCGTATCTGTCAAGGAGGATGCTTCCGCTGTCAGGATTTGTAGTAACAATGACACCAGGGCGACTTGGGGAAGAGTCTGCCAGGAAGAGTTCAGCCCATGCTTTGATCCTCAAGGGGATTAACATGGCAGATCCACCGGCGGAATAGTCTTCAGGATATTCAATTTTGCCCTTTAGATGTAAGGGCTTTTCCAGGGCAGAGAATTGTGCAGGATCACCAGGTTCCGTTCCGTTTGATCCTGCAAGGGAGGCGAAAGTTTTTTGCTCATCAGAAGAAATCTTGGCCAGGCCTTGCCTGACTTCACTTTCTCTTCTGTTGAGCATTTCGGCCAGCTTCAGTATGAGTCTGGCCTGCCAGAGACGCTCTTTGAGCTGGATATGGGCTTTTTCGCCATTATCCTCTTGCAGGGCGGAAAGAATACTGGAGCTTGAAGCCTCATCCTTGTCCCTGATCTGCCCTGTTGCTATTGGAGACTTTGCAGAGGAGAAAAGACGGGCAAGTTCATCGGATCTGCTGTTTTCCATTTCGCCTAAGAGGCGATTAAAACGGCTAAGGTCTTCGTGAAGTGGAGCCGGCACATATCCGGCGCATAGATTATCGAATAAATTCTGGTCAATGAGGGTTTCTGCATCTGATTCTGTAGGCAGATAATAGGATAATGAGTTGAAGAAAAACAGAAGCTTCCCAATATCATGAATCGAAGGTTCTGTTTCAGGAAAAATAAGTGCTGATGTTAACGGTTTCATATGCATGCAATTAAAAAAAATATTTCACTAGTAGCAGTAATTATTACCTATCTGTTTTTTAACTTCAGGTATTCACCGGAAAGCTTTGCTGATTCTATCAAGTCAACCCTGGTCCAACTCCTGTTAACATCTCCGTTTGTAGTGGGGTTGACCATCCTGGTCGTATCCTTTATGCAGAGATCCACCGGCGAACGTCTTCCCTGGGACCGGGTGGCAAGAATTTATTGTACCCTTGGTATCATAATAGGCTTTTTTTATGCCTTAAACGAATACTGGCTCAGGGCCAATTGAAGATTGAAGATTGAAAATTGAAGATTATCAGCATACAAAACAGTTGACGAATGATTAATATTAAAAGATTTTTTCCATAAATCTTCAATTTTCTTTCATTACCTGATAAGTGAATTATCTACATGGTAGCCCGATGGTACAGTGGTATTGGGGATAACCATGGATTTTTTGCCAAGTAATGTGCCTGGATTCGTGACGGAATTACATCCTGTCTGCACATAGTCTCCCAGTATGGCACCCAACTTTCGCAAGCCTGTTTTTACCTGGTCGCCAGGAGTACTGATGGCGATCTCGCCTTTGATAAAGCGTAGATTTGCCAGCTTTGTCCCTGCCCCCAGGTTGACTTGGTTGCCGAGGATTGAATCTCCCAGGTAAGCAAAATGTCCTGCTTTGGCCCCGTCCAGGAAAATGGAGTGTTTAACCTCGGTGGCATGTCCTACCACGCAATTTCTGCCAATCAGGCAATTGCCCCTGATATAGGCGCCATGGCGAACTTCAGTCTGGTCGCCGATTATGGTGGGAGATTTAATGAATGCACCTGGCTCAATCAGCACCCCTTTACCGATCTTTATGTGATTACCTGCAAGAACAGCACCTGCCATAATAACACTGGCGCCTATCAAAAGCTCTCCATCATGATATATCTTCATGGCCCCCTTGGTGGCATCACCATATTCAATGGTAAAGTCCCTGGCCTCCAGCAGGGTGCCGTTGTAATACACCAGGGTCCTCCTAAGAGGCTCACCGTCCTGAATCAGGGCGGGTGTTAACTCAGGATAGTGCTGCATTCCAAGGTGCGATTTGAGGTTTTTCAGAGCAAGCCAAACGTGGTCTTCAGCTCGAATGAGTTCTGAATGTTCCCAGGAGGACAGATTAAAAAAAGAGTGTGCAGAAAGCATAATTGATGGCCCATAAGTAATTTTTAAAAATTTACTGTTGACCGATTACATAAAAAAGAATAACGGTTTTTATCAACAAAAAAACGAGCAGGGAAAACAGAAACATGCAGACCTTGACTTCAGTCTTCCCAGTGTTTAGATTCACAACACCATAACATTATAAATAGTAATAGACGGTATCCGGATTACTTATTTACAGGATACAATAGACAATATGTTTCTAGTTGGAAACTTTTATTATACGGGAGGAAAAACCTGTGGGTTTTGATGATTCAATTCATGCCAATCTCGATGATTTTGCTGAGCGTCAGGATATAGAAATACCAGATGATCTACCGTTGATGGCAGTTCGTGATGTTGTTGTTTTTAATTCTATGATAATTCCGCTTTTTGTCGGAAGGGCGTCTTCGGTGGCTGCAGTCAACGAAGCACTTGCCCAGGACAAACTCTTGGTGCTTCTGACCCAGAAGGATTCCACCCAGGAGAATCCAGAGCCCAAGGATCTCTATGAAGTTGGCATGGTCAGCATGATAATGCGAACCCTGAAATTGCCGGATGGCCGTCTTAAGGTTCTGGTCCAGGCTCTGACCAAGGTAAAAATAAAGGAATTCACCCAGAAGGACCCATTTTTCCAGGTCCGGTTGGAAGTGGTTGAAGAGCAGGAAATGCCGGAAGTGACCGTTGAAGTTGAGGCGCTCATGCGTACGGTGCGGGAACAGACGGAAAAAATCATGTCGTTACGCGGCATTCTCTCTTCGGATCTTGTTATGATTATGAATAACATAGAAGATCCGGGGCGGCTTGCTGACCTGGTCGCTTCAAATCTGCGCTTGAAAATTCCTGAGGCTCAAGCGATCCTTGAGAGTTTCGACCCGGTGGAAAAACTTAAGCTGGTGGCAGAATATCTCAATAAGGAACTTGAAGTTTCTACCATGCAGGCGAAGATCCAGACCGAAGCCAAGGAAGAGATGACCAAGTCGCAGCGGGAGTACTATTTGCGCGAGCAGTTGCAGGCCCTGAAAAAAGAACTGGGTGATGTGGATGAACGGGCCCAGGAAATTGAGGAATTGCAGGAAAAAATACGCAAGGCAAGGATGCCGATCCATGCAAAGAAGGAGGCAACCAAGCAGCTTAAGCGTCTGGAAATGATGCATCCTGATTCTTCCGAAGCAGGCATCATCAGAACCTATCTCGACTGGTTGGTCGAGGTGCCCTGGAGCAAGGGGAGTCGCGACAGGCTTGACCTGAAGATCGCTAAAGAGGTTCTTGATGCTGATCATTACGGTCTTGAGAAGGTCAAGGAAAGAATTCTTGAATACCTGGCAGTTCGCAAACTGAATAAGTCAACCAAGGGGCCGATTCTCTGTTTTGTCGGTCCTCCCGGTGTGGGCAAGACATCACTTGGCCAGTCGATCGCCAGAGCGCTGGGACGAAAATTCCATCGTGTTTCTCTGGGAGGAATGCGGGATGAGGCTGAAATTCGTGGTCATAGAAGAACGTATATAGGTGCCATGCCGGGCCGCATAATCCAGGGCTTAAAAACAGTTGCTACTAACAATCCCGTCTTCATGATGGATGAAATTGACAAGGTTGGATCCGATTACAGAGGCGATCCATCTTCAGCCCTGTTGGAAGTGCTGGATCCGGAGCAGAATTTTTCTTTCTCAGATCACTATATGAACATTCCTTACGATCTTTCCAAAGTAATGTTTATCACTACGGCTAATCTCACCGACACCATCCCGTCCCCCCTTCTCGACCGGATGGAGATCATCAGGCTTGCAGGCTACACCTTGGAAGAAAAGCTGGAAATAGCAAACCGTTATCTTCTGCCACGGCAGCTGATTGAAAACGGCATCACTGAAAAACATATTAAGCTGGATGATGAGACCATTAAGCGTATCATCTCCCATTATACCCGGGAATCAGGTTTGAGGAATCTGGAGCGGGAGATTGGTAAGGTGTGCCGCAAGATCGCCCGAAAAATTGCCGAGGGCGGCCGGGGACCCTATGTTATCTCCAAGCAGACCCTTTCCAAGTATCTCGGGCCTCCCAAGTTTCAACCGGAATCCGAGGTCGAGACCATTGACCAGCCAGGCCTGGTCACAGGTCTGGCATGGACAGAGTCTGGCGGCGAAATCCTCTATATTGAAACGATCATTATGAAGGGCAAAGGCAATCTAATTTTAACAGGTCAACTTGGCGATGTAATGAAAGAGTCGGCCAAGGCGGCCTTAAGTTACTGCCGGTCGAGAATGGATAAATTCGACATTGACGAGTCATACTTTGAAGAGGTTGATATCCATATCCATGTTCCTGCCGGCGCTATTCCCAAGGACGGCCCTTCTGCAGGAGTTACCATGGCCACTTCGCTCTATTCAGCCATTTCCAAGAAAAAGATGGCCTGGGACATAGCCATGACAGGTGAAATCACCTTAAGGGGAAGGGTGCTTCCCATTGGGGGCCTCAAGGAAAAAGCTCTTGCAGCCCTAAGGGCTGGTATCAAAAAAGTTATTATCCCTGCTCAGAACAAAAAAGACCTGGTAGAAATCCCAAAAGATATCAGGGCACAGATGGAGTTCATTCCGGTAAAGAACATGGATCAGATTTTAAAAATTGCCTTCAGGGAAAGAGAGAAAGGCGGAAAGGCGAAAAAGGGTTCAAGGGGCCGAGGGGCCAAGGTTTCGAGGGTGAAAAAATAATTACAGATAGACACTATTCTGCTGGTGAAATATCGTTTTCAGCTGATAACTGATAGCTGACAGCTAAAAAAACATGACTATTCTTGGTCTTCGTCTTCCTGTTTTCAGTCTTTTCTTTTTAGGCTTGCCTCTATTGTGGCTCTTGTGGATAGGAGTATACGCAATTAATCCCGGCCCCCCGTCCCCGGACAATAAGATAGACGTAATGATTCCTGCCCGTACCAGCATATCTGAAATAGGACATATTCTTGCCGATAAAAAAGTCATCAGGGATGACCGGCGTTTTTCCATGCTGGCAATGCTGACAGGGGCAGCAAAAAAACTTCGGGCCGGAGAATACCGCTTCGAGACAGGCAAAAGGCCCCTTAGAATCATTGAACTTCTCAAGAAAGGCAAGGTGCTTTATCGGCCGGTAACCATGCCGGAAGGCACCGATATGTCAAAGGTTGCAAATATTCTGGAAGCTGAAGGCTGGATTGACCGCTCCCGATTTTTTTCTCTGGCATATGATCCGGAGTTCCTGAGGGAAATGGGAGTAGAGGCAGACAGCCTGGAGGGTTACCTGTTTCCTGATACGTACTATCTTTCCAGAGGGCAGCTAAACGCAAAGGAAATTATCAGAATGATGGTGACCAGGCATTTCCAGATATACAGCAAATTAATAGGGAATACGAATGCTAACCGTCATAGTCTGACGCACCATGAGATCATTACTCTTGCCGCAATTGTTGAAAAGGAAACCGGCCTACCCCACGAGCGCCCACTGGTCGCCAGTGTGTTTCTCAATCGTCTGGGAAAAGGTATGCGGCTGCAAGCTGACCCTACGGTTCGTTACGGGCACTCCGATATCACAGGTCCATTAAGGCAGAGTGAGCTGAAAAATCTAACACTATATAATACCTATGTCATAAAAGGACTTCCTCCAGGTCCCATTACCAACCCGGGAGAGGCTGCCATGCAGGCAGTCATATCTCCTGCCGAAACTGATTACCTTTATTTTGTCTCAAAAAATGATAACAGTCATCATTTTTCCAGGACTCTGGAGGAACACAATCGGGCAGTGGCGAGATACAGAGAGAGTAAACAGGTCATTATCCCTTGACTTCCAGCAGGTCTTTCAGAACAGCGCTTTTCATCTTCTGTTCAGCCTTAACCTTTATATCCAGCCAGATGGAACCGGTAATTTTCCCTTGTCTCACCATGGAGTCAGCCAGGGGACCAAAGAGTTGCTGGCTTTCGTGAAGGGATTTTTTCAGGATAAGCCTGAAGTTGTTGAGTTCACTGTCGTTGACCACAAGGTTGGCGCTGTTAGAGAGAGCCTGCAGGTCATACAGGGTCTGGAATTCAGGTCCGATAAGGGTGTAATGAATATTACGGCGCCTGGCCATGACCATTTTTATCATGAAACTGTGGAAGCTGTTGCTCTCAAGTGAGTCTCCTTCAAAGCGACTGTGTAAGACTAAGGCTGCAAAAGAGGTAAACTGCAGCCTGTCAATGGCGCTTTCAATGGAATCAGAAAACACCGGCAAAAATCCTTCATCCTCATATGCTTCCCGGACTGTGCTTAATCCAGGTCCCTTGTTCACCAGGATGAGAACCATGGGCGTGTCTTCCATGATTTCTTTTTCCTGCATCTGGCCACTGGCCAACCAGTCGAGGTCAGGGGGTGGCGGTGGGGTGACCGCAATATTTCTGGCACCTTTTAGAGGTGGTCCCCCACTTGGCGCCACGCCACCCTTTTGGGGTTTTTGTCCGGGTAAAGTACCGTCTGATTTCAGTTCAAAGGGCTTTTGGCATTGAGGACAGCCAAGCTTAAGCAGATTGCCCGATGGGAGTTTGTCAAGGGCGGTCTGCACCTTTGATTTCTGGGCATCTGAGAGGTTGAGAGGCTCTTGGCAGTGTGGGCAGGTGTCAATCATAACAGTCTCCTGGATCGCTTATCTCTCTTATTTAATTAAAGGAAATTATTTCAATAAATATCAAACATAATTACTTTTCTTACTTCTTCATTCCCAGTCCGGTAATGCCGGTTGTTGTCTCACCACGGGCTGCCTTAATCTTGTCAAGACCACGACCGATTGTGCTTTTGCGAGAAGCGTACACCTTTGCAGTTTCCTCACTGATGAGACCATGTTCGTAAAGTTCAAGAATATGCTGGTCAAAGGTCTGCATGCCGAGAGCGGAACCGTCCTCTATAATGTCGTAAAATGTTTTGTCCTCAGTTTCGCCGTTGATGATAAGATCCTTGACCCGCAGGTTGTTGCACATGATCTCAAAGGCTGCAACGCGGTCGCCTCCCTCTTTTGGCAGTAAACGCTGGCAAACAACATAACGGATTGTATCAATCAGACGGTTTCTGATTTGAGGCTGTTCCGCCTGATCAAAAAAGCCCAGAATACGGTTGATGGTCTGACCGGAGTCAACTGTATGCAGGGTACTCATGACAAGATGTCCGGTTTCAGCGGCCGAAAGACCAATCTCCATGGTCTCCCTGTCGCGCATCTCACCAACAAGAATGACCTTGGGTGCCTGTCTGAGAGCGGCACGCAAGCCGTTGGCAAAGGTGTCGAAATCATTGCCCAGTTCCCTCTGGTTAAAGGTGCATTGCTTATGGGGCTGTATAAATTCGATTGGATCTTCCAGGGTGACTACATGCACCATCTTTTCTTTGTTGATCTTATCGCACAAGGCTGCCAAAGTGGTCGTTTTACCGGAGCCGGTTGCACCGGTTACCAGGATGAAACCATTGATTTCCTTGGTCATCTTGTTGAAAACATCAGGCAGGTTGAGTGACTGTATAGTAGGAATGGTGTTTTCCATTTTACGCATGACAATGGAAAGATGGCCCTGCTGGGTGAAAACATTAACCCTGAAACGGGCCTTGTTGCTCAGGGCGTGAGAAAGGTCGCATGATCCGTGGGTTGCAAGGTCATCCAGCAGTCGTTTGTTGCCCTGGATAAGGTTCAAGGCTGCAACTTCAGTCTGGAAAGGAGTCAACTCATTTATTTCCGGGCTAACGTTAATAGGGGCTAACTGGCCTCCGGTTTCGACTTGGAGCGGCTTGCCCACAGTAAAGTTGAGGTCCGAAACCCTTTGGTAGGATTCGAGCATGTTAGTTATCCAGTAGTTGACTTCCGGTAGCTTCATCGCATCACCTCAGGCAGTAGTGAGTCTGTTTTTATCTTTTTCGTAGGCAATTGTAATAAAGAGATATCTTTTAGGCGAGGATTTTTATAAAAAAAGGTTCGAGGGTTCAAGGTGTCAAGGTTTCAAGGGTGAGGAGATAGGCACAGAGGCACAAAAGGGTGCATGGCAAAAGGAAAAAATGAGAGGTAAAAGGAGAAAGGCTAAAAGTCAAAGGTTTAAATTGGAATTCCGGAATGTTTGAGTATAGCTTGTTCACCATTGACATCTTGAACCTTTCTTTTTTCTTTTATCTTTCAATCTTTTACCCTGTCTTTTCCAAATACTTCTTCAAAGGTTTTGAAAAAAACATCCAGCTGCTCAGGCGGCAGGGAATTGATGCCGGCTGCCGCTGCTCTGCCGCCACCGGTTATAAAGGCACGGCAGAGAGTATCCGCTTCCTTTCTGTTAATGAGTGGAGCCCGGACACTCACCCGGTATGTACCATCTGGATTGCGTGTAAGTAATCCGTGGGCCAGGCCCGGTTCCTCCTGCGCCTTGAGGTTGCTGAAAACACCAGATACCCTTCGAGCCCATGGCTCAGGCGGCAGTTCAAAAATTCTGCCAATTTCAGTTTCTCTGACAGGTTTATAGGATGCCGCCTGTTTCATATCATCATGGAATCCATTTCTTAATTTTGGCAGAATGCTTGAGTGTTCCAGAAAGGTAAGTGGATCAGGAAAGGGAATCACTGCCTTGTACAAATCCTGTGGTGAAAAAAATAGGTCAGTCACAGAAAATCCATAACCATTATAGTTTAACAGTTCTCCCAGCTCTTTGAGTTTGGCAACACTCGAATCCGACAGCGAGAGTGCTTCGGCTGCCTGATAGGCAGACTGGTGCAGGTTATCACCAAATGCACCAACCACTGCCCAGGCACTATTTTCCCCACCAAGCAAACGGTTTACAATCAATGAAGTGCAGGTTTCCGGATTTGAGTCGATATGTGCCTTGAGATTCTGAAAATCCGGTATTTCGCCACTGAAATGATGATCCACATATAAAATCTCACAGTCATCTTTCAGGAGTGATACCAGCGATTCCCGGTTGCTGTCCAGGGAAACATCGAGCACAGTTATATGAGCTTTGCGGATACCAGCGAGTTGCTGCAGGAGATGAATATTACGTTTGACACCTGTCACAAGCCTGGCGTCAGGCCTGGGATCCGCAAGTCTGAGTTGGTGCAGGGCACAGATGCCATCCGCATCACCGTTGAAGACGTCGATATACATAGTTTGCAGTTTTTAAGTTTATATTTATAAGTGAGATAAAGTTTATTTAGCAGTTAGCAGTCAGCAGTCAGCAGTCAGCAGTCAGCAGTCAGCAGTCAGCAGTCAGCTACAAGGCTATTTTGCCCACTTAATCCTGTCACTGCTTTTAGTGACTACCGTAGTTAATCTTTTACCCTTGACCCCTCGACCCCTTGCAACCTTTCACCTTTGACCTTTCTCCTGTCTTCTAAAACTCCGGAAGCCCGAATTCTAGAGGGGTACTGATGCCGGCCAGTGAAAAGAGAATATAAAAACCTTTATCATCAACGGTTCTATTGGCAGCGAATTCAAGTGTCCAGCAGGGGTTATGATAAATCAGGCTGAAGGTGGAATCTATGGTGTTTTTTGTTGACAGTGAGTAAGTTGAGTAGAACTTTACGGAAAAGAGCCGGGACAGCTTGCTTTCCACATTTCCAGTTATTTCATGCAGTGATTCACCTCCAGCATCTGTGTAAAAGAAAGGGGGTTCAATGTCCCGATGCAGCTTATAACGGTAATCAATGTTCAGTTTGTCACCGCGCTTGTTTTGATAACGTGTTTCCAGGCCATATGATGTAACGCCCTCATCATAGACACTTACAGTTGTTTCATAGCGGAAAAACAGATCCTGAAAACCTCTGAGAATAAATTCAAAATACAGGTCTGAAAAGGGGTGGTCCCCGGCATCTATATCGTATACCTGGTTGATCTTGAATGAACTGAAATTGTTGCTGAAAAGTGCAGTTTCATCAAGACGAACAGCTCTGAAATAATTATTGAAGCCATACTGCATCCAGTGCTTTTCAATAATACGGTCTTCGTTATCCAGAATGGGTAGGTCATCCTGGCCGGTTCCTTTCATAAGTATATAAGAAAGTTCAGGGCGCATGGCATGCCGGAATGCTTTGTATTTTTTTATGGGTAAATCATAGTCCCGGCTCAGGGTCGTAGCACCTGTTAACAGGATATTATAAAATGTTCTGTTCTCAAAGTCCCTGTCACCCCAGAATTCCTCGGATAACGTATCGTGCGGTTCAATGAAATAAAGCGTTTCCCGAAGCCCGACAAGATAGGAGGCTTCCAGGTAAGGGGTTAATGCTATAGGGCCGTTCAACTGGGGGAAAAGATCGATCCGGTGCGCGCCAACGCCCTCATCCCGCCAATAATAGACATACTCTGATCCCCAGGTCAGGTCCAGAGGGGTCCGGAAAAAAGGTAGAAGGCCGGAATAAGCAATTCTGGGAACTGCCCATGGCGGGGTGACTTCATCCGGTCCATCCCGCAAATCATTAATGACACGGATCTCTGTTTGCAGGTCTGTTGTACTCCATATTTTCGACAGTTGTAGAGTGTTAACCCTTCGATCAACTGTTTCGGCCTGGAATCCCCTGTTGTAGAGAGCAAGAAAAGAACTTTGGCTTTGGTCAAATCCGATAATGCCCTTTTTGAATTCCTGCAGATAATCACGATCTGAAATCACATCAATATCCAGCTTGGCAACCAGCCTGTTGCCGAAATCATGATCAGCTTTGCCCCTGAACCAGTAGCGGCTGGAGTTGGTGCGCAGTATTCCGTCTGACTTGAAGTCGTTTTCTGTGGTATCCTCCAAATCATCTTCAAGGTAGTTGAACATAAACGTACCACTGGAGTTGTAGCCGGCTGCATAACGGAATTCCGCAGCCAATACAGGACCCCTTTTTGAATAATATCCCGGAAAGAGTGTCATGTCGTAGCTTGGGGAAAGATTAATGAAAAACGGAGTGATTAAGCCGGTTCCGTTCCGTGAAGTTGATGAATATTCAGGAAAAAGAAAGCCGCTTTTTTTATTGGTCGCAAGGCCAAG
>JAUXHH010000211.1 GCA_030621655.1 Desulfobacterales bacterium | reverse complement strand
TATCTGAATCCGGCCTGTCAAAATGCTGCATAAAGACATGAATGATCTTTTCACCAAAGATGTTCTGGAAGACCTGCTCCATTCACAACTGTCAAATGATTTCTTTGAAGCCCTTTATGGTGATGCGGATGAAGGGGCCTATAACATCAGCCTGTCTTTCATTGATTATGATTCCGGGCAGAAAACATTGGCCTTTGAGTTGCAGCTTCATGAAAGACCTGGTAAATGCCTGGCCTGCAACCTTACCTACGGACTACCTGAGGTATTTTCCAGGCACCCCTTGCTCAATATTAAAGGTATGGTTGAAAAAATTGAATCCCTTCTTGGTGGAGAGATACAATGCATAAGTTGGGAACTTGGTACCACGCAGACGCCGGCTGCATCCATGCATGCAATTCCGTTGACCATCAGGCTGGGATAAGATCAACGACCTGCGATCTATAATTGAAGATTGAAAATTGAAAATTTATGGTAGAAAAGCTTAAATCTTTTCTCAATCATCAGCTGTAAATCATCGTCTCAAACCTTATGACGACAATCTTGTATACTGACAATCTTCAATCTTCAATTTTTCAAATCTACAATTACCTTCACAAGTCCCCGCACTGAATTGCCCACATAAAGAGCATCAGCCTGTTCAATATCCTGCCTGCTAAATGAGGCTTCCTCCACAAACTCCGGATACTTCTGCAACAGGTGATTTCTGAGCACTCCCGGCAATAGGCCGCTGAGAACAGGTGGTGTTATGAGTTTGCCATCCTTTTGCAAAAAAATATTTGTATAACTACCCTCGGTGACCTCCCCTTTCTCATTCATAAAAAGCACCTCGTAATATCCTTTGGCAACTGCATGATCGCGTTCATCGTCATACAGTTTACGAAACGTGGTTTTATGGAAGAGATAGGGCGAATTTGAATCAGTATTTTTGTCTGAAAAAATAACTTCCGGCAAATCCCGGGAGTATTCTTTCTCTAAAGCTGCTGCCGGATCAGTTATTGGCAGAGAACTGCCTGGAAGTTCAGAATGCGTTATTTCAATTTCACCGGCACGGGACAAAGTGAGCCTCACCCTGTGACACTTCACAGAACCGCCCTTGCTGAAACCAATCTCCGCACCTTGCAATCCTGCCATAATTTCATCCAACTCATAAGGATAGAAAAAATAGCCTGCCGATTCGGCAAGTCTGTCAAGGTGCAGATCGAGCAGCCAGTAACCGGATTCAGGGTTCCAGAGTATTGTTTCAATGAGCTTGAATTCCGGCGCAGGTGATGTAAGGAATCTTCCCTTCAGCAAACATTCCTCCCACTCTCCAGCAGGATCAGAATCCCAGATAATGCCGGAACCAATTCCCATTTCCCCTTTATCACCTTGCAGCACAACAGTCCGGATCGGCACATTGAAAACCGCATCACCTTCCGGCGAAATATAACCGATGGCTCCGGTATAGACGCCGCGATCTTCTGCTTCCAGCTCCCGGATAATCTCCATTGTCCTGATTTTCGGGGCACCTGTAACCGAACCGCAGGGAAACAGGGCCTTAAACATTTCCTCAAGAGAAAGGGGAGGGGTTACTTCCCCTTTAATGCTTGAAGTCATCTGATGCAGGGTTTCATAGGTTTCCACGTCAAACAGGGATTGCACATTTACCCCCCCCATGCGGCTGAGCCGCCCCAGGTCGTTACGCAAAAGATCAACGATCATAACGTTTTCACTGCGGTTCTTGATATCATGATGCAGGAAGTCGGCAAACTCCCTGTCCTCGGCATTTGTTCTGCCACGGAGCATTGTGCCCTTCATTGGCCGGACATCAATTCGGTTTCCCTTTTTTCTGAAAAAAAGCTCCGGGGAAAAAGTAAGTATTGTTATATTACCGTTTTTTATCAGGCCGCCATAAGAAACACTTTGATTTCGCCGCAGGCTGCAATAAAATTCCTGAATCGACCCTGCAAAATCAAACAGAAGTTTGAGGGTATAATTCACCTGATAGGTGTCACCTGTCTCAATGTAGGATTTGATCCGGCTGATAGCCTCGAGGTACTCTTCCCTTTGCAGATTCAACCGCAGGTTATCAATGGTAAAGCTTGTTCCGGATTCAGGTCTATTTCCTGTTGGCCGGGATTCACTTCCCGTAAACGATTCATGCAAATGATCGTAGATCTGAGGCTTGTTGAAAACACCCAGGTCAACATAAGGAAGAGAGCCCCGATTGTTATCCGGAGTTGATTGCGGTCTAAAAAAATTTGCCAGGCTTGGTTCAAGCATATACCCAAACTCATACCCTATGTATCCTGCCAGAAAATAACCCTGCTTCAGTTTCTCCTGGGCCTTGCTGAAAAAGATAGACGGGTCATCTGTTGGATTGCAGACAAGTCTTTCAACCGGATCCAGAAAAAGATAGGAGAGATGATTTTCAGGAGTAACCCGTGTTGACTCGAGAAAAACAAATGACTTATTCCCGGCAAGTCCGGTTAGCAGTGACTGCAGAGCCGTATCTGAAAACGATTTTGAGATGTTCATTTATATATAATACGTTAAAATGTGACGGGCTTGCGACAATAAAGATTGTATGTATTTCACGATTTGAGATGCTACCTAAACAGCCGCTAAAGTTCAACTGCAAAACCTGTAGCCCGCATTTCTCACGAACATTTCAACATTGAATTCGGCTTGTGAGAAACCCGGGCTAGCGCCCATTCTTGCAGGCTTATCGTAGGAGCCCAAACAAAATCCTCAGATTACGTATTTAAAAATCGAAAAGCGCTTGGATTAATGCCTAACATATACATATCTGATTTTTCCATTCAAAATATTACATAAACAAATTGGAAATTTTAGAAACCCGCAGGAATTTACTGGCATTTCATATTATTTTCGGTTTATAATTGCAGCTTTCTTTTTTCAGAAAAGAGTTTTTCTAACAATAGAACACTCTAAAACTGCCCAAAATAACGGAAAATAATAAGCAGAAAATTTAAACAAGGAGTATCTCATGTCTCGAAAAATGGTAACCATTGACGGCAATCAGGCCTGCACCCATGTCGCCTATGCCCTCAGCGAAATCATCACAATCTATCCAATCACACCATCTTCATCCATGGCTGCCGAAGCGGATGCCAAGGCCACAGCAAATCAGAAAAATATCTGGGGTTCTGTACCTGTAGTAACCCAGATGCAGTCAGAGGGTGGTGTTGCCGGTTCTCTGCACGGGTCCCTGACAACAGGTTCTTTATGCACCACCTTTACTGCCTCCCAGGGCCTCTTTCTGATGATGCCAAACATGTACAAACTGGCGGGTGAATTGACCCCCACGGTCTTTCACATTACAGCCCGTTCGGTTGCCTGCCAGGGTCTTTCCATCTTCGGCGACCACGGCGATGTCATGGCAGTACGCCAGACCGGCTGGGGCATGCTCTGCTCCCAGAACGTCCAGGAATGCCAGGATATGGCATTGATCTCCACCCAGGCTGCCCTGAAATCCAGAATTCCTTTCATGCACTTCTTTGACGGGTTCAGGACCTCCCATGAGATCCAAAAGGTTGAGCAGTTGACCGAAGATGATATGCGTGAAATGATCGATGAGGATCTGGTCATTGCTCACCGTCAGCGCGGTCTGTCCCCTGACCGTCCAATGATGCGCGGAACTGCCCAGAATCCAGATGTTTACTTCACCGGTCGTGAAACAGTAAATAAATATTACGAGGCAATCCCCGGAATCGTACAGGAA
>JAUXHH010000229.1 GCA_030621655.1 Desulfobacterales bacterium | reverse complement strand
CGGGAAAATTATGTCGAGGAAGTCATAGGTATCCTGCGGCAGAAACTTGCCGAGGTAAACCTGAAAGACTGCCAGATAATAGGCCGCCCCAAGCATCTTTACAGTATCTATAAAAAGATCATTGCTCAGAATATTCCTCTTGAAAAGGTTTATGACAAGGTTGCTTTCAGGATCGTTGTGGATTCGATAAAGGAATGCTATGAGGCTCTTGGGGTGGTGCATGCCAACTGGCCGCCTGTACCCGGGAGGATCAAGGATTTTATCAGCACTCCCAAGTCCAACAACTACCAATCCATGCATACCACGGTTATAGGCCCCTATGGTGAATTTATGGAGGTGCAGATCCGTACAAATGAAATGGACAGGGTAGCCCAGGAGGGTGTCGCCGCACACTGGGCCTATAAGGATGGGCAGGCAATCAGCAAGGAGGATGCCAAGGTCTTCAAGGGATTAAAGCAGTTGGTGAAATGGCTGCAGGAACTCAAGGATCCGAGAGAATTTCTTGATTCTGTAAGAGGTGAACTCTTCGATCCGGATGTGTATGTCCTGACCCCAAATGGCGAGGTGAAGGAGTTTCCCCAGGGCAGCACGCCACTTGACTTTGCCTATACCATCCACACTGAGGTAGGCAACAGCTGTGTGGGGGCGAAAGTGAACGCAAGAATAGTGCCCTTGAAATACAAGCTGCAAAATGGTGATGTGGTGGAAATAATCACCTCTACCAAGCAGAAGCCGAGAAGGGACTGGTTGTCGCTGGTAAAAACGAGTAGGGCAAAGTCCCGTATCCGGCATTGGTTGAGAAGAGAAGAAAAAGAAAAGGCAATGAATGTCGGGCGCGAGATCAGTGAACGGGAACTGCGCAAGTATGACACCTCTTTGAAAAAAATCATCAAGACCGGCCATATGAAGCAGATCTTGAAAGCATTGCGTTGCAATTCCCTTGAAGACCTGCTTGGTAAGATCGGTTCAGGGAATGTTTCCATAAAGAATGTCATTAAGGTGGTGCAGCCTGAGGAATTCAGAACCGAAGAGGAGGAGAAGGCAGAGGAGCAGGAACTGCTAAACGCTTCCACCGCTTTTCAAAAACGGGAGATACCCGGTGAGAGTGAGGCCATTAAAGTTGAAGGTGTTGATGATATGCTGGTAAAAATAAGCCAGTGTTGTCTCCCTGTACCCGGTGACCGAATCATGGGATTCATAACCACCGGACGCGGTATTTCCATTCACAAGGCTAAATGTCACAATCTTCTGGCCACAGATCCCCAGCGCAGGATAGAAGTAAGCTGGTCTGCCGGGATCAAAACAGTACACCGGGCCCAGATCTATCTAGTCACCCAGAACAAAAAGGGTATGCTTGCAGCAATCGGTAATGCCATCAGTATGGATGATGCGAATATTGCCGAATTGGAAGTCAAGACCAGCGCCGACAACCTGTCCACTACCAATGTTGTCCTTGAAGTTGAAGACCTTGATCATCTCAACCGTCTGCTGCAGCATTTAAGGAAGTTGGATGGCGTGATTGAGGCTCGGCGCAGGTAGGTATTCTTTTTTCCCTGAAGCTATTTCTATAAGCGGTACAAATGAGTTTGCTTTATCCATCAACAATCCTGAAGTCAACATTGTTTGGAAATATCTTGACATTATCGCTTGAAAGATATATAAAACTATCATAAAGGCTGTTAATGATAGATGGAGCGATCAAAATGAAGAATAAAAAAAGCATAGAAGCGCTTCCTGTGAGCGTAAGAGAATCTCTTAAAAAACTTGGGGAATTGATCGTTTGCGCTCGAAAAGAAAAACGATGGACCCAAGAGGAGCTGGCCAAGCGCATTGGGGTAAATCGTATGACCGTGGTACGTATTGAGAAAGGAGCCCCAGAGGTGGCAACCAGCTGGTATCTCACAGCAGCCTGGCTTCTTAACCTGCCAATCCTAACCTGGCAGGCTCTGGGTGAAGGAAGAAGTGACACAATGGTCAGCGATTTTTTAGCAAAACTCAAGAAGAATCTTCCAGGCACGGTAAGACGAAGCAGGAAAAGAATAGATAATGACTTCTGAGGCATATATTTGG
The DNA here is from genome assembly GCA_030621655.1 of Desulfobacterales bacterium. GTDB lineage: Bacteria > Desulfobacterota > Desulfobulbia > Desulfobulbales > BM004 > BM004. The sequence goes on along the minus strand of JAUXHH010000229.1, from coordinate 1,259 downwards.
ATATGGCTGCCAGATGAATACGAGCCGGTAGTTTGTGGCAAGCTCGAAGCCGATAACAGTATTTTCAGTTTTGTATATGGCCGCAGTTACTTGGAAAGATCGAATGCCATTGCACTTGACCCTCGTGAGCTTCCTTTGCAAGATGAAGTTTTTTCGCCATCCTTTGGTGAAACTCATAGCGTTATAAGAGATGCTGCTCCCGATGTATGGGGACGCCGAGTTTTGGAATATAAATCAGGAGGACGACCCCTCACAGAACTCGACTACCTTCTGCAGACGGGAAGAGACAGAATTGGTGCACTGGATGCCAGACCTGAATCAAATGAATATACGAATATACAATTTGACCAACATGCCTCTATCGAAGATCTGCTTAATGCTGCAGAAAAAGTTGAAGCCGGTCAACCCCTTCCTGAATCTTTAGGGAACGCCCTTTTACATGGTTCCAGCGTTGGCGGTGCCAGACCCAAATCTTTGCTAAACGATGAAGACTGCAAATGGATAGCAAAGTTCTCATCAACCACAGATCATTATCCAGTGGTACGAAGCGAGTATGCTGCCATGTGGCTGGCAGGGGAGTGCGGCATTGAAGTGCCGGTCATGAAACTTCTGAAGGTTCTGGGAAAGGATGTCTTGCTGGTAAAGCGTTTTGACAGAAAGTTGATAAGTGACCATTGGTGTCGTCGGTTTCTTATTAGCGGTCTCACCGCTCTGCAGCTGCATGAGACAGAAGCCCTTCTGGCTTCCTACCCGGAGATGGCATCTTTTATCCGACGTTTTGGAGCCAATTTCCCGGCTGATGCCCAACAGCTCTACAGGCGCATGATTTTCAATATACTCATTGGTAACACTGACGACCATGCCCGGAATCATGCTTTTTTCTGGGATGGTCATCATTATACTCTTACCCCTGCCTATGACATATACCCATTGCAGCGCGCTGGTCAAACAGCAAACCAGGCAATGGCTGTTGGTGATAATGGCAGGGAAAGTACTATTCGTAATGCATTAAGCCAATCAGAACTTTTTGGCGTGACGCCTGAAGATGCAAATAGTATTCAAGAACAATTAAGGGAGATTATTGAAAAGAAATGGGATGAAGCTGCTGATTATGCAGGTATAACCAAAAATGAATCCAAAATTTTGAAGCAGGCAACAATCCTTTCCCCCGCCTGTTTTTATTAATGCAGGTGGTTATTTTTTTATGGCAGGGGCAAAGTCAAGATACTTTGGAAATATGTTAACTTTTGATTGCCAGT
>JAUXHH010000018.1 GCA_030621655.1 Desulfobacterales bacterium | reverse complement strand
TCTTTTACCCTTGAAACCTCGACCCCTCGACCCCTTGAACCCTTTCTTACGGTGTATACCAAATCGGGGAAGTGTAGGCCCTCTCCTGGTGGATCGTTTTAGCACCCTTCGGGATCTCGGCACCGAAGCGAAAGGCGTCGTAGACGACCCAACGCGGTGTGGGGATCTCAATTACCCGTGCGTAATAGAAGGCCCGTTCCTTTGCATCGAAATCCGGATCGGTCCAGACCGTACCAAGTTCGGAAGCGCCGATGGAGTTGATCCAGGTGGCGTTCTTGACATCCACAGTATTGCCGACCAACGGCAGCTTGTCCTCCTTGTCCGGTTTGCGGTTGTCAGACCAGGCAACATCGTAGACCTCCTCGTGGGTTTTGCCACTTGCGTCAAGCCAGCCCTTGACGATCTGGATGCGATCGAGATTTGCGCCGATCGGATCGCGTAAGGCGTAGACCATGAAGGTTGGAGCTTTACCGTCTTTGCGTGCTAATAGGTCAGCGCCCATGGGAACACCCTTCTCATAACCACGGAAAGCCGGTTGGCGGCTGTTAAGGTCATCCGGGGTGTAGTTCCAGCCACCGAAGAAGCGCACCATCATACGTGGACCGGTGGTACCGTAAACTTCCCGCCGCGCCATGGCATCAAAGATGGCTTCGCGGGTGTTCTCTTTAGCCCAGACCGCAGCGAGGCCCGAGGCCACTGTCTGCCAACCCTCAAATTTGCCATTTTTTGTTTCGATAAAAGGGTGAGACATACGGTCTGGAGAAGGTTCAGAACCGGAATGTTTGCCAAAGAAATTATCCTCCTCTGCCGTTGCCAGAGCTGTGTGGCTGTCTGTGGAGCCCACAAGACCGAATTTATAAGGATTGGTACCAAAACGGGCCTCCAACAGTAAACCGTTCTTGAGTGCCTCGCGTCCGTATTCATACTGAAGCATCTCGGGCTTCTTCGCTGCGCTCAAATCGAGATTGCCGGCATCCCAGGTTTCATAGTCGGCAAAGGCATCATCAGGCGAGAGCAATGGATGCGCCTCGCCATCGCCCTTGATCTGTGTGATCTCGTACATTGGTTCCCACCTCGCCCGCTGCTCAACATAGAATGCATCAAGCTTGCGACCGGTGTATTGCACATCGACCGGAAACATCAACCCGTTGGAGAGGTTGCCGTTATGCGCTAGTGCCAGTAAAGTACCGCCGGTTTTGGCCTCGTAGTTTTCCATCCATTTGTAGAGCTCCAGGGGGTCGGTGGAGCCGATGGGCTCCTGTGTGGTATAGGGCACGACCTGCCCGGCTCTGACACCATTATCACGAAAGATCACATTGCGGTGCAGGTTGCTACCCATAACAAGCGAGGTCCACTCAAAGCCGATCAGTGTTGTGAATCTGCCGGGATCGTTGTATGCCTCCGCAGCTTCCACTACATCGTCCCAGACCGATGCATAAATTTTTGAGCCCGGAGAATACATAGCCATCAATTCAGGGTCCACCTTGCCCTGTGAAAAGGTTCCAATCAGATCAAGAGCTGTTTCAACGGCTGTCTCTCCGCCGGCACGCAGACCCTTTGACCAGCGGGCGCCCTGCTCGAAGCGGGTGACCTCGGGTGAGGCTGCCGCGAGATCGTTGATAATTCCCATGGCGTCGGAGTGGTCAGCGATCACCAACCAGTCGAGAGGACGGGAGAGTTTCACCGGCTGTCCGATTGAGGAGACTACCTGCTCACCGCGGGCAAAACGATAGGCATCCTCAAGTCCCAATCGACAGCCAAACAACCCGGCGTCCACTGACAACCCGGTATGCAGATGACTGTCACCCCAATATGCCTGACGGGGAAAGCCGCTTTCCGCCCAGGGTGAATAAGGCCGCTTTCCAAATCGTTTTTCCAGGGAATCCCTGTCTGCCGGCATTGCGCCGACCACCTGCGAATCCGCGCCATGGGCAAGAGTAACGCTTAAAAAGAAAACCGCTGTCATGACGCAATAAATCAGAGACCTCATATCAACCTCCTCATCTGTTAGGGGGATACGTTCTATGTGCCCAGTATTTTATAGTTCAAAAAGTATGATGCACTATAGCGAAAACAATGCGGAGATGCATTAGTTTTTATAGGAATTTATACCTAAAAAACAATACCAATACAGCTTCCGGCTTGCGGTATGAGATGAGGGGGAAAAGCAATGTTTCGGGATACGACTTATTGGGAGTCCTGGGGTGCACTACCCCCTGCCTCGGGTCTTCTGGAAAAAGCAAATCCCTTGTTGTTGGCCCAGACCCGGTACTTTTCAATTTCACCCTTAGGCCTGAGCCTGCTGGCCCCGCCTGTAAGCACAATTTTTTCCGGGTTCCTTACAAGAAGCTCTGATGCCACCTTGTTGTTTCGGTTCAAGGATAATGCCCTGCGGGCATCCTCCCTGGCAAGCTTCGGTTGACCTATCTGGGCATAGGCCTCCATGCGGATATTGTAAGATTCTGAGGTATTGGGAGCTTTATTGATAATTTCAGTGCCGTCTACAATAGCCATATCCAGGTTGCCCAATACCAGATAAGTCAACCCCCGCAGTTTATAAGCCTCAATTGACGGATTCATCTCAATGGCTTCAGCAAAATTATCTTCTGCTATATTATAGGCACCTTTTTCAAAGTACATTTCACCCCGTCTCATATATGCATCATACGACGGCCGCATCTGAATGGAGGTGCTAAAATCCTTGATGGCTAAATCAATGTCACCCTGGCCCCTATACACCAAACCCCGCAAAAAGTGGAACTTGTACTTCATATCCGCCGGGCTTTCATCAATTGCCTTGGTGTATTCGGCAATACCGGCGCCATAAACAATTGCGGACAACAAAAGCGATACCACTACAATGAAAAAAATGATCAGTCGGTTCATAGCTCTTCATTCTTCAGTTATAGTTTTATTCATATCCTGTTTTCACTGGATACTAACTAATAATTCATTGTATTTCATGTATAAATAATAATCATTGGGATTTTTTTGCCCAATGCAAATTTATAATAGCATTTCAGGCAGTCGGGCAGTGGCGAGTATCAGTCTTAAACTGAAATTTACAAACCTGCCATTATCCATGAATTACGACTAACTACAGAAGAAATACTTTTTGACAAGCTCAGACTCCATGTTTACATATTCTTTCTAAAGAGAAAGGCATAATGTAACAAAATGGCTCCATTTCCCGGCGCTCCATTCCAAATGAGATTTTTTGGGCTGTAAATATAATGACTGAACTTCTGATGACCTCAACGATCGGCCTCCCGGCCAACCGCCAGCAGGCTGAACAATGGTCTTTGGTCCTTAGAGCCGCAAATATCCCGAGCGCCATAGAGTTTGAAAAACACAGTTGGGTCATCAAGGTATCCCCGGTCCACGAAAAAAAAGCCATAGGGGAAATAGCTGCATACATGGAAGAAAACAGCGACTGGCCTCTTTCCCGCCCTAAGAAAAGAGTTCAGCTTCCCGTCCTGACAAAATCCCAGCCCCCGACACTATTGATGATGGGTGCGCTGGTAATTTTATATGTGATTACCGGCCCATGGGATGAAGGGAGCAACTGGTTTTCCCAGGGTGCTGTTTCCGGAAAGCAGATCCTTGAGCATGGGCAATGGTACCGCCTGGTAACCGGACTCACCCTCCACGCCGACGTTGTGCACTTGGTAGGCAATGTGATTATCGGAGGAGTGCTTGTCCATTTTCTCTGCCGTCTTCTCGGGCATGGCCTTGGGTGGTTTCTGATTCTGGCATCCGGTACACTGGGTAATTTTATCAATATCCTGCTGCATGGCAATACTCATAATTCCGTCGGATTTTCCACGGCAATTTTTGGGACAATCGGCATTCTTTCAGGCTATCAGGCTGCGAGCAAAAGGTCTGCAGCGCTCAAAGAAATCCTATTACCCTTGGCTGCCGGGGCAGGCCTGCTCGCCTTTCTCGGTACTGGTGGCGCGCGAACCGATTTAGGCGCTCATTTTTTTGGTCTCCTGACAGGTGCAGTTCTCGGTGCTCTATTAATTTTCCTGCCATCCCAACGTATACTGATCAATAAAATGTCTCTGCAAACAAATCTTTTCATAGTAAGCCTAGCCATAGTCGCCCTTTGCTGGTGGTTTGCCATAGGCTAAAAAGTGCTTATAGTAATTTTTAACCGGCAACTGACAATCGATATATTTTATATGACAGAGCATTTTTGTATCCAGAGGTCCACTTTTCAAAGAGAAATTTAACGATTCGTTATGAAATGGATTGCTGTTATATACTTTTTCAAATAGGATGGTTAGCCTTTAATGATTATACAAAATAATACTTGTAATCACCTATACAATCTGTGAAAATCGAGCATATAATTGCATTAAATTATTGAAAGCCCATAACTTTCCGGTGCATGAATGCAACATGTTTTCCGGATAAATATACTATAGCAAAGTGAGGATCATATGGCTTGGCAGGACGAACAGCCCCCTTGGGGCAAAGGTGGTAAGACTCCATCACCTGAAGATTTTATCGCTGACATTCTGAAAAAACTCAAAACAGCCTTTGGAGGCATGAAGGGTGCACCTCCGGGAGGAGGAGAAGGAGACCAAAAACCTTCGGGAAGTTCTCCAAAAGGAATGTTTGGCGGTATAGGAAAAATTCTTATCATCATTCTTGCAATAGTGCTGTTTCAGGTCGCCAACGCATCATATTATACCATCAAACCAGGTGAGCGTGGCGTGGTCCTGCGGTTTGGCAACTACAGCAAGACTGCTTCTCCAGGGCTTAACTTCAAGATCCCACTGGTTGACGATCTTATCAAGGTGGATATTGAAACAGTGCGTAAAGAGGAATTCGGTTTTCGCACCAAAGTGCCTGGCCAAAAGAGTATATACCAAAGAGAAGGATTTGATGCTGAATCCCTCATGCTGACCGCGGACAAAAACGTCATCGATGTTCAGTGGATCGTGCAATACAAGGTGCAGGATCCCTTCAATTTCCTCTTCAAGGTCCAGGATGTCCGCCAGTCAGTACGCGATGTCTCTGAAACCTCTATGCGCAGAATCGTTGGCAACATGGATTTTGATTATGTTCTCAGCAACCGCGAAATCCTGGCAAACACTACGGCCGATGAACTGCAGGCTGAGCTTAACAACTACGAGGCGGGAGTAGTTATCGTCACAGTGCAGCTGCAGGATGTCAATCCGCCGGATGCAGTCAAACCTGCCTTCAACGAAGTCAACGAAGCGGACCAGGATATGAAACGACTGGTCAATGAGGCAGAGGAAGCCTATAACCGGGTCATTCCCAAGGCACGCGGCGAGGCACTGCAGATCGTCGAAGAAGCCAACGGCTATTTGGCTCAGCGGGTCAATGAAAGCAAGGGTGATACTGCACGCTTTCTGGCAATCATGAAGGAATACCAGGCTGCTAAGGATGTAACCCGCAGGAGGATGTATTTAGAGACCATGCAGGAAATCCTGCCCTCAGTTACCGATATCTATGTGATTGACAAAGAGCAGCGTTCCATTCTGCCCTTTCTGAATGTCGGCGGCGTGCCACAGAAATAACATAATTCAGGCTCAAAATTTTTGAATTTTATCAAAACATATCAAAACATAATAGAGGAAACCCGGTGAACAAAATAGTGAGAACCGCCCTGATACTTATCGTAATTGTTCTGATATTCACCGCTGCAAACGGTGTCTATATCCTGCAGGAAGGCAGACAGGCTATCATTACCCAGTTCGGCAGGCCCGTAGGCCAGCCGGTCACTGAGGCTGGACTTCACTTCAAGACGCCGTTTGTTCAGGAAGTTACCTTCTTTGAAAAGAAAATCCTTATCTGGGACGGCGACCCCAACCAGATACCGACCAACGATAAAACGTTTGTCTATCTCGATGTGACAGCCCGCTGGCGTATTGCCGATGCCCTGGTCTTTCTGCAGGCAGTCAACAACGAAGCCAGGGCTCAGTCCATCCTGGACGACATCATTGACGGCACAGTGCGCGACCTGGTGAATAAAAACGACCTGGTGGAGATCATCAGAAGCTCTGATTTTTCACCGGAAACTATGGTCAATTCAGCAATAGAAGAAGAAAAACTGCGCTATGGCCGTGATGTCATTTCAACAATGATCCATGAAGCTGCCTCCAAGATCACCCCGAAATACGGCATTGAACTCGTTGATGTCATGTTCAAGCGGGTCAATTATATTGAATCTGTGCGGCTTAAAGTATATGACCGGATGATTTCCGAGCGTAAAAGGATTGCTGCTGAAAAACGCTCTCTGGGTGAAGGCCAGAAAGCGGAAATCATGGGTAAGGTCAAACGGGAGTTCCAGGTGGTCATGTCTTCAGCCAACCGCGAGGCCGAAGAGATCAAGGGTAAGGCAGATGCCGAGGCGGCCAACATTTATGCCAAGGCCTATAACCAGGACCCGGAATTTTATGCATTTTCCAAGAGCCTGGAAAGCTATAAAACGGCCATGGGCAAGAATACCCATCTGATCATCTCGTCGGATTCCGAGTTCTTCAAGTATCTTGATACGTTGAAGTAGGACTGCAGGGTTCAAGGGGAAAGGCAAAAGCTATATTAAGTTGACAGTAGGCAGTTAAAGTCTTCTCTGCGTTTCGCTTATCTATCAGTTGACAGAAACAAAAAAAAGAAAAAATTATTTAACCGCAGACTGTGCCAGTCTGCGGTTAATTTGTTTTTTAAGCTTTTACCCTGGAAACCTTGGAACCTCGACCCCTTGGCCCCTGCCTTTTGTATCACTCATCATCATCACTTAAATTATCAGACAGATAGCCCGGACTATGCTCTTTTTTAAAGGCTATCCTGCCATCCGCCTCCAGCAATTCCAGTAGTTTTTCAATCTGCGCCACCTTGTTCAGGGCATCGATATCCAGTCTGGTAAACCTGCAATTACAGTAGGTCAGCTGCCCACTGCACCAGGGGCAAATCTCAACCGGGCAGCCAAGGGTATGAAATTCTCCCACAGAAGCATGGCATGAAGGGCATAAATTTGAGTCGGGTGTATACGGCTCGTATTCCTGCAACTTTTCAGGTTTTTCTGTAAGGGCCAAGACCTCTTTGTTATTCTCATAACCAAAAAAATCCAGCAGTTGCCGATCGACGATGCCTTCTGCCAGGGTGCCTATTATATGAGCTGCCTCATTATTTGCCAGGTAGAGATAATGTAAGCCATTACCAGTTGAAACACAGAGAAGAAAAACACCCTGACTACGGGTCAGAAGACGCAGTATTTTTACAGAATCATCCTTGCCTTCCGGTAAATGGACATAGAAACTGTGCAGCAGATTTAAAGCTATAATATCTGAGTCAAATTTTTCCAACAAAGCCTCTGCCATATCAACCTGCTCTTCAGGCACAGCGTACTTCATCAGAAATTGTATATCATCCTTACGTTCAGTGACTGTTTTCGGGGTATCCATATATTTCAGAATTCCTCCTTTCATTAGCCCGAGTTATTGGTTTAAACCCCCGTCTTTAGACGGGTAGCTTTCAGCTAGCAGTTGATTTTTTTGAATATAGAATATCGAACAGGGAATAATGAATGATGAAGGACGGAAGATTTATTAATTGAGAGAGTACCTTCCTTCGATATTCGGAATTCTTTATTCAATATTCTGCGGTTCATGTAATACGGAAACCGGTTAGCTGGTCAAAAGCTGGACTTTCAGTCCACAATATTAAATCCGCCAGCTTCACCTGGTGGTTGTTTAATACATCTAGTTATCTGATCATTGTGCGGATGCTCTGTCGATTTCGTTAATCCAGTACCGTGTTTCTGCAGCTATATCCGTCGCCTGGGTAAGGGCTGTAACAACGGCAATACGGTGTGCTCCTTTTGCAACAAGATCCTGGATATGATCCCGCTTCACCCCTCCCATTACAGTGAATGGCAAATTACAAAGCGATGAAAACGACTCAATTGCATCCGATCCCAGAAAAGGTGTCAGGTTTTTCTTTGTTTCTGTTCTGTAAATGGGTCCGATATTAAAATAGGAAGCACCCCGTTCTTTTGCTGTTGCTGCCTGTTCCGGCTTGTTGCACGAGACACCGATAATCAATTCCGGCCCAAGCTCTCTCACCTTTTCAGCCGGCAGATCATTATTACCCAGGTGAATCCCGTCAGCACCCGCTAAAAGGGCAATATCCAAGCGGTTATTGACAATAAACAGCGCGCCAGCCTCATTTGTTTTCTCCCTGAAAATCAAGGCTTTTTGATATAGGACACGGTCATCGGAATACTTATCCCTGAGCTGTACTATTTTTGCCCCGCCTGCAAGAACTCCCTCAAGCCACTCAATATCTGAACGGCCATTTGCCAGGGGTTCACAGGAAACAGGATATATGGTGACCTTTTCACGGAAAAAAATTAACTTTTCCTGGTAGCTCGCATGTTCAGGGACCATCAATTGCCTCATAAAAGTCTAAATAGTTGCTCGAATATTCTTTTTCCTCTATAATAAATAGTTTGCAATTAAAAGTCATCCCGGGCAACAGAAATAATTTCATTTATAGAGTTGGCCGGTCACCGTGAAGCTTGAAAATAAGGCAGCATAATGAGTTTCACATTTAGTGTATTACTCTCCTGGACATACGTAGCCAAAGGTTAACAAATATGAAAGATAAATTTTTTACTGATAAAACTGCAGAACTAACCATAGAAGGCAAAACATACTCCCTGCCGATCGTAGAAGGAACAGAGGGAGAAAGGGCAATTGACATACGCGATCTGCGCAAGGAAACCGGGTATATCACCCTGGACAGCGGCTACATGAACACCGGCTCCTGTGCCAGTGGTATCACCTATCTCGAGGGTAGTAAAGGGATCCTGAATTACAGAGGCTATGCCATTGAAGACCTGGCTGCCAACTGCTCGTTTGTAGAAGTAGCTTATCTTCTTCTGCATGGCTTTCTGCCTACAGAGGAAGAACTGGTTAAATTCAAACAGCTCCTCAGCCGTTTCGCACTGATCCACGAGGATATGATCCACTTTTTCGATCACTTCCCGCCCAATACAGCTCCCATGGCTATTCTGTCCTCAATGGTCAACTCACTCTCCAATTTCTACCCGGAAATGGCGGCAAACCCTTATGAAGATATTGATATCATGGCCACGCGCCTTATCTCCAAGGTCCGGACAATTGCCGCTTTCACCTATAAGAAATCAATGGGCTGGCCTCTAGTATACCCCAGGCATGATCTCTCCTACTGTGCAAATTTTCTCAACATGATGTTTGACTCTCCTGTGAAGCCCTATGAGATCAACCCGGATGTGGTTTCAGCCATAAATAAAATTCTCATACTGCATGCCGACCATGAACAGAACTGCTCCACCTCCACTGTGCGGCTGGTGGGCAGCGCCAGGGTGAATCTTTATGCTTCGATCTCAGCAGGGATCAGCGCTTTGTGGGGCCCTCTGCATGGCGGCGCCAACCAGGCTGTTGTGGAGATGCTTGAAAACATTTACGCATCAGATGGTGATTACCAGACCTATATCGATCGCGCCAAGGATCCCAATGATCCCTTCCGACTCGTAGGGTTTGGCCACAGAGTATACAAGAATCATGACCCCCGGAGCAGGATAATTAAAAAGGCCTGCGATGATGTCCTGGTCTCCTTAAAAGTCTCCGACCCGCTGCTTGACATTGCCAAGGAGTTGGAAGAGGTGACACTCAATGATGAATATTTCATTGAACGCAACCTCTATCCCAATGTCGATTTTTACAGCGGAATTATCTATCGGGCTTTGGGCATCCCAAGCAACATGTTCACGGTAATGTTTGCCTTAGGCAGGTTGCCGGGCTGGATAGCCCACTGGAAAGAGATGTGGGATGACCCCAATTGGCGAATCGGCAGGCCCCGCCAGATCTATGTCGGTCCTAAACACCGCCCATATATCCACATGCAGGACCGTGCCAAAGAAGACAGGGAAGAGCCGGATATTTACTGATTTACTTGGATTTTCCTGTTTTCTTTAAAGGATAGTTGTCGGCATCGAAAAAACACGATGCGGACACGTATCCCGTTTGTAGCATATTGATATCATCGGGGCGCTGTTTATGATTTAGAACTTTTTAAGTGTCCAGCATACTTGCGCTTGACAAATTTAATCTCATCTGCCCTGCTTTCCACTTCTCCATCCAGTTTTGCCTCAAGCAGATGGTTCAGGATGGTTTTATAGATTGGCCCGCTCTTATAACCCATTTTTTTCAGGTCCACCCCCTGAATATGAGTTTTATAATGCCGCAGGTGTGTGACAAAATGTGAAACCGCCTTTTTCGCTGTTTTTTTCCTGGCCATGGCAATAAGATAAAGGAGACTTTCATGGCTGCGTTCCTGCAGCAGCCAGTAAATCTCGCTGACACGCAGTCTCCTGTTCCTGCCCAATTCCTTCAGGATCTTGTCTGTAGCTTCCTTTTCCTTTAAAAGCTCGTTTTTATGCCGTTCCGTAAATTCAAATTTAATACAGAAGACCTTTAAATCGCTGTACGTAGATTTCGCAAGGATGGCAAACAGGTACACAAGCCACTGATGGCAGGATTCATCAAGGTAAAGCAGTTTGTACCAGGCCATGGCACGCTGGGTTTCGGCTAAATTTCGCTCCATAGGTTTATCAAATTTTAGCCCGGGAAGAATAAATTTCAGCAGGTCAAATTCAGCCATTCTGCGAATGGCTGGAATGGGATTCTCCTCAGAAAAGATAAGTTTTAACTCTGTAAAACAGCGATGCCCGAAAAACCGGTTGAACAGGTTCATTTTAACCGCATTTTTCAGAAGCTTTTCCGTATGCTTGCCAATGGTAAATCCCATACGCTGTTCAAAACGAATTGCCCTGAAAATACGTGTGGGATCCTCCACAAAGCTTAAGTTGTGCAAAATCCTTATACTCCGTTCTTTTATATCTGTCTGGCAGTTGAAAAAGTCCACCAGAGTGCCGAATTTTTCCGGATTCAAATTAATGGCCATGGCATTAATGGTAAAATCGCGGCGGTACAGGTCAAGTTTCAAGGAGGAAAGCTCCACTGTCGGCATGGCAGCAGGATACTCATAATATTCAAGCCGGGCAGTTGCCACATCAATGTTAAACCCATCAGGCATGATGACCAGAGCTGTGCTGAATTTTTCATGGGTGCGGACTGCACCGCCAAAGTGTTCAGCAAGCTTTTTGGCGAATTTAATGCCATCACCCTCAACCACAATATCCAGATCGAAATTTTTTGTGCGCAGCAGAAGATCACGGACAAACCCTCCCACTGCATAGACAGTATAGCCATTTTCTTCCGCCACCTCACCGATGGTCCGCAGGAGAATAATCACCTCCTTGTTGAGAACCTCGACAACAAGGCTGTTTACATTCCTGTGCCGCTCAATATAAGAACGGTCATCATCTGAAATCAGGTTTTTGGGCTGATAGGCCGGGTCGTTGATGAGCAGATTGAGAAGATCGGTCCGGGTAATAACTCCCTGTAACTCTTCATCGTCCACTACCGGGATCAAACGCTGCCGATGTTCGATGATCAATTCCTGAATATCGGCCAACGATGCAGAACTTGGCAGGGTAATAACATCCGTGGTCATATAATCACTGACCGGCAGATCTCCTAAATTATGAAAAATAGCCTTCTCCGCCACACGCCTTGAGATTATACCGAGCAACTTTGATTTTTTCCGGACAACGGGCAAAACCGTAATATTATATCTGGTTAATACCTGGTTAGCATTTTTTATCGAAATATCAGGAGGCGCCGTAATTACCGGATGAGACATCAACTCTCCGGCAAGGCTTTGGGGGCGGACATGTTTGTTGAGAAGACGGACAAGCTTTTCTTCCGCCTCAATCATGGTCATGTCTTTCACCGTTGCTGAGGCTGCCGAGGCATGCCCCCCACCGCCGAAATCCCTGGCAATCTCACCGACATTGACCTCAGGCACACGACTCCGGGCAATGAGATAAATCCTTTCCTCCATACCGGCAAGGGCAAACAAAACATTCAGGTTTTCCATGACCATAAAATGCCTGACCAGCAGAGCAAATTCATCCACGTATTTTTCAAGAGCGATCTTGGCTACTGCGATATCAATTCCCTGGATGGTATAATTTATTGCCGATTTTATGAGGTCGTTTAAAAGTCCCAGTTGCTGAACGGTAAGTTCACGTGAAATCGACTGGGAAACAGTATGCAGGTTGGCTCCCTGCTCAAGGAGCCAGGCGGCTGCCTCAAGGTCATGGGGCGTTGTGGTTACATAGTTGAACGATCCCGTATCCTCATAAATTCCCATGGAAAGAAGTGTTGCCTCATCACTGGTAAGAGATATTCCCTTTTCCCGGAACAATTGCGTAAAAATCGTTGAAGTAGAACCCACCGGCCTGATGACCTCCACATCCCCTTTCAAATCACTAGGAGAATCTGGATGATGGTCATATATATGGATTTCAATACCTGGATTTTCCAGACATTTGGCAAAATTACCCAACCGTCTTGCCTGGCGTGTATCAACAAGAATGAGTTTTGTAACTTTGTTGAGGGGAATCTGTTTCTGGCGTTTGAAATCGAGAAAATATTGGCTTGACTGGACAAAGAACTCCCTGATGTTCTTTTCCTGAGAACCTGCGAATGCCATGACCGCATCAGGATAGAATTTCTTGGCAGCCACCATGGAGGCAAGGCTGTCAAAATCAGCATTCATGTGGGTAGTGATAACTTCCATAAATAAAGGGTCCAACGGGTCAAATACATTGAAGATTTATCGGGTAACGAAACAACCCGATGATTGACAGAAAAATTGAACATTGAAAATTAATCGACAAAAAATCTTCTGCCTATCATCAGTAGTTTATTATACTGGCAATCTTCAATCTTCACTCTTCAATTTTCAATATTTATACAATCTTATCCAATAGGTGCAGGATTGCCAACAAGCAAATGCAGTCGTATATGCACCATGACAATCATCCGCGTGGATGGAACTTCTTATGAATACCTTTGAGACGGCTGCGTTCAATATGCGTATAGAGCTGCGTTGTAGAGATATCTGAATGTCCCAGCATGAGCTGAACTGAACGGAGATCAGCTCCGTTTTCCAGGAGATGCGTTGCAAAGGAATGCCTGAGTGCGTGGGGGCTGATATTCTTAGTGATGCCTGCCTGCCTGCCAATATCCTTCAGTATCTGCCAATAACGATTTCTTGTCATTGCCTTACCCTGTCCGGTTATAAAAAGTGACGGACTTGTTTTGCCGCGCAGCAGCTGCCGCCTGACATGATCCAGATATTCCTCAAGCAATACACTGGCCTGTTCCCCTATGGGCACAAGCCTCTCCTTGTTTCCCTTGCCCAGCACGCGCAAGTTACCGCTGTGACGGTTGAAGCTGATCAGCGGCAGTTTTACCAGTTCAGACACCCTGAGCCCTGTGGCATACAACAGGTGAAGCATCACATGATTTCTGGCTTCAAGCGGCTTGCCGTTGTCCAGCCTTTCAGAAACTGCCAAAAGAGCATCCACCTCATTAACTGTTAATGCTTTAGGCAGGATTCTTCCCAGCTTGGGATGTTCAATCATGGAGGTAGGATCCGAGTCAATATAATTTTCAGCCAACAGGAACCTGAAAAAACCTCTTAACGTAGATATTCTCCTGGAAATCGAACGAGACGAAAGGCGACTGATTCTGCACCAGGAGATATAATCCCTGATGTCAGACTTATCAATTTGCTTCAGGTCTTCAATAGCCTTTTTCTCTATGAACGCTGCAAAGGTATTGAGATCGTAACGGTAAGATAGGTTATAGGTGTTGGGTGCCAGGCGGCGGACTGCTGATAAATATTTGAGGAATAAATCCTGGTAGGAATAAAGTAAATTCTGCTTTGAAGATGGTTCATTGACGCCCCCATTTGCCTGGGAGCGCTTCTTGAAATTTTTTTTCGCCCTGTCAGCCATTCGCCATGTTATTCATGATACAATGTCACCGGGCTGAGACTGCAGAGTAGTATCAACGCTTTACGATGAACGATGCCTGAACTTTCGCATTTTGCGCTTGGCTTCAGCCTGCTTCCGACGCTTTTTCACACTCGGTTTCTCGTAATACTCACGGCGTTTCAATTCCCGTTTAATGCCATCCATCTGAAGCTTTTTCTTCAGCTGCCTGATGGCATACTCAATATCACCCCTTACTTCAACTTCTATCATTTTCTCTCCAGCTTCTTTTAACAAATGGTTAATAATAATATAAAATAACGAAATTACCTTAAAATATCAATATATTTCCAAAACGAAAGTCGCAGATATTAAAGGGAAAAGCAATTTCTGTCAATGGCTTTTTATGCTAAAAATCTTTCCAGGATTCAAAATATTGTTGGGATCAAAGAGAGTTTTGATTTTCTCCATGATTGCCAGAGATGTCTCATCAAGCTCCAGGGACAGAAAAGGGGCCTTGGTAATACCGATGCCGTGCTCTCCTGACAGGGTTCCGCCAAGAGTCATTACATGATCAAAAAGTCTTCTTTTGGCTTCCCGGCTTTTTTCATTTTCCAGCGGATTATTCTTA
>JAUXHH010000206.1 GCA_030621655.1 Desulfobacterales bacterium | reverse complement strand
CATGAAGACAAGGAGCACCCGTTTAGACTGGCCCCCAAGCTGGAAACCGATTGAAGCTGCTGCTGTACTGTAATAATCGACGCTCTTACCGCCGATCCTCAAGGCGCCCTCACCATATTCACCGCCAATACCTATGCCGACCTTAATGACACTTGGAAAAACCAGCACGCCTTTGGCACTTTTCAGAAATTCCGCGCCGCCCTTGATGTCCTTTTGAAACTGTTCCAGGGTCACGTCGACACTGACGTCAATCTCCTTGGCGGATTTAGCAAAGGCCATACCTGATCCGACAATCAATGTAAGGCCCAGAAATAATACCCCTGCCAAAAATAAAATATTTCTTTTGTCTATTTTCTGAGTTTTCATTTCAAGTCCCTCCTGTTAAAATTAATGCTATAAAAAATTATATTTCAAAATAAGAACAGAGTAACTTTCCAATTTTATTGCAAATTCGTGTAATTTAACTATATATATCAAGTGCCATTTAGGCAAGGGCAAATATCCACAGCAAGGGAGACTTCTTTGAGAGCTTGCAAAAACAAGACCGCTCAAATAATTTGGATTGCTTTCTTTCTTTTCTGGATATTCAATTCAGTCCATATCGTACATGCGGCTTCATTCTTTGAACAGTTCATTGACCCCCACGACAACAAATTTGATGCCAGCAACTGGATCCTGAATAAAAAAGGATTCCTGCCGGTCCCCATCATAATAACCGAACCTGCCGTGGGGTACGGCGCAGGAGCGGCACTGCTTTTTTTTCATCCTAAAAAAAATGAACCTTACCAGGAACAAGTTGAACAAAATTCTCAAGAAGCCTCTGAGAAGAACAAACCTTCGCTTCCACCCAGCATTTCTGGTGTAGTCGGCCTTGGCACAGAGAACGGCACCTGGGCAGCCGGTGGTTTTCATTTCGGTTCCTGGAAACAGGACAGAATACGCTATCTGGGCGGCGTGATCTACCCCTCGGTTAACCTGACATTCTATGGAGGCGGCAACTCCTCTATTCTGCAGAATGGCCTGGACTATAACCTTGAAGGCTGGTTTTTATTACAGGAATTACTGGCCCGTATTAATAAGTCAAACTTTTTCCTTGGACCAAGACTTATTTACTACAACATTGACAGCAAATTTGAATTTAAAACACTACCGATTGATCCCTGGCAGCTTAACCTGAAAAGCTTGGGACTCGGTTTGAAAGTAGCCTATGACTCCAGGGACAATATCTTCACACCGAACACCGGCATCAACGCTGATATTTCTACAATGTTCTTTACAGTCGAAAATGAGTTGACCGGCTCCAAAGAATACCGGATGATTGACGGCACCAGCAGGATATACTGGCAGATTTTCCAGGATATTGTCTTGGGCTGGAGGGTGCACGGCGGCTTCAGTTCCGGAGACGCACCTTTTTATACCCTTCCCTACATTAATCTGCGCGGCATCCCGGCAATGCGTTACCAGGGTGAAAATGTTCTTACAACTGATATCGAAACCAGGTGGAATATGAACGAACGCTGGAGCCTGGTCTTTTTCGGCGGTGTTGGACGCACGGCGAATTCATTGGATGACTTCAGCGACAGTGAGGACAGATGGGCCGGAGGTACTGGATTCCGCTACCTGATAGCACGGGCCCTGGGCCTGTATACCGGCATTGATTTTGCCTGGGGTCCGGAAAACTTTGTCTTTTATATCCAGACGGGTTCAGCCTGGTAGATAGTTAGAAAATATAGTGGCTCTATACAATACACAGCTTGGAATAGCATTTTTCTCGACTGTTGCTGGATTCCAGCCTTGAAAGAATATTGCCGCTCGAAAAAATTCGTCATTCAGGTATGATGTATTCGTAAAAAGTTGGGATCAGCCGGTTTTGATACAACACCAACTGGCGGACAATACTGGTTACAATAGTGGTTATTGGATTGCTTTTTGAGAAGCAGCTTGACGTTGAGCTTTCTGTTGTTTTTTCTCTTCCACCATTTCAGGGGTTGTCTTCCAGCGGTTATGCATCCACACCCACTGGGTAGGATATTTTTTTATATATTTTTCTATAACAGCATGGAACAGGCGGGTGCTCTCCTCCATATCCCTCCTCCTGTTACCGGTCTTGACCAATGGTATCTCTTCATCAATAATGAACTCATAGGTGTCATCAGGTTTTTTCAGATAAAACACGGGTAATACCGGGGCACCTGAATCCATGGCCAGCATGGCTGCCCCGATAGGTGTGTAGGCAGGCTTACCGAAAAAATCCACAAATACCCCCCGCACGTCAGTATCCTGGTCAATGAGGATGCCGACAAGATTATTTCCAGATAAAACTCTCAGGATGGTTTTATATGATGCCCCCCTTGCCAGGGTTTGCACTCCTTTTTTTCCTCTGGACTCAAAAAGCAGCTTGTTGAGCTGTTCATTACCGAGTTTTTTCCCGATGGCATAGGCTGGAACCCCAAACTCCAGCATGGGCACACTCAGGGCAGTACACTCCCAGGAACCCATATGACTGATCAGGCCCAAAATGCCCATTCCCTTATCCACAGCCTCCTGTATATGCTCAGCACCTCTCACCTCAAGATTCTCAAAAAACTGCTCGGGCTTTTTCTGGCCCATTCTAATAGCAAACTCGGCACCGCTTTTCCCCAGGTTGACAAAGACCTCTTTTGCCATTGCATGAATTTCAGCCTGGCTTTTTTCCTGGCCATAGGCAATGTTCAGATTATTGATTGCTTTACTGCGCTCCTGCTTCATCACCCTGAAAGCCAACGCTCCCAGGCTGCCGAATAACTTCATTGCAATTTTTCTTGGCAGCAGGGGTATAACCACCAGCAACACTTTTATAGCTGCAACCAGCAGGGAGTATTTGATGTTTTTTCTGATTTTCTTGAAAGAACTCATTTGTTATTAGGCTGAAGGCTGAAGGGATAAGGTTTCGAGGTTTCAAGGTTTCGAGGGTAAAAAATTATACACTCTGAGGGATAAAGTAATGTTTCCACTTGACCCCTCGCCCCCTTGAACCCTTGGCACCTTTTACTTAATCAACTTCGCTTCAGCCAATTGGTTTATAATGGACCTGGCAAAATCCTTGATATGTTTTCCGACTTTTCCATCTGCAGGAGCATCCGATCTGGCTGACCAGATAAGCTTATCGGTTTTCAAATCATAGAGATTGGTCTCAAGCACTGCGGTTTCATACTCGACAGTATAACCGGGGCTCACCATGTAAGCTCTGTTATAGTAACCATGCCAGCCGCCATAATAACTTGACGGCGGGGCATAGACATAGTCCGGGGGAATGTACTGCGTATCCTTTCTGATATCAAGGAGTCGTGTCATGAGAATGGTATCGCTGCCTGATTCTTTCACCGTGCTGTCCAATTTCTTTTCATCCCGAAGATCCTCGTCAGGAAGCAAACGATAGCTGGAGGTCGCTTTTACTCCCCTCTGTTTGAACAGGGTGACAAATTCATCCTCAAAAATTCTTCGCAATCCACCGTCCTTGGATACTCCTACAACAAAAACATCGTCGATCCCGTCTCCCTGGTATTCCTGGTCAACCCAGACAGATGTTACCTTTGTCTGGGAGCATCCGATTAGAAGAAAAGTTGTGAGAGCGAGTATCCCAAAAATAATTCCCATGCTCCGAATGGTAGAAAAATATTTGTTCATAGCATAATTCCTTTTATTAAGATTAATCATTCCTCTTTCATTTTTAAAAAACTATATTTCCTCATTGCAGCAAACAGCACTAACTAAAAAAAACTGAACATTCTTGCAACCTATTC
>JAUXHH010000138.1 GCA_030621655.1 Desulfobacterales bacterium | reverse complement strand
CCGGCAGATAAGACAAAAGGATACTCTTGCAGGGAGCCGGAAACAGCAACCCAGCCTCCAAGTGGCGAAAAAGCAAGAGCCACGCCCAGGACAACATGACAGAGCCAGGTAAAACGCTTGGTGAGTGAATAGAAAAGAGTAAGTGACAGGGCAAAAGGTGACAGTATCAGGGTGAGCTGATTGAGATTATAACAGGCAAAGAAAAAAATTCCAGCGGCCAGGATAACCATTGCCCATGCTTCCGGGAGTTTAACGGCTTTTGCAGGTAATGCCCTGGAAGCTGTTCTCGGGTTCAGCTCATCAAACTTGCGGTCAACAATCCGGTTAAACCCCATGGCGCAAGTCCGGGCGCCCACCATTGCCAAAACAATCCAGCCGAATGTTGCAGGACCGGGCACACCACGTGCCGATAGAAAGGCCCCCATGAAAGCAAACGGCAGTGCAAATACCGTGTGCTCAAACTTGATCATTTCAAGCAATATGGCAATTTTCTTCAACATTGCTCTTTTGTCTTTGACAAACTAATACCCTGCCAGCGTTTGAGGCCGTCAATCTCAAATCCCAGTAGATCCGCCATTCGTCCGGCAAAAAAAGTAGCCATTTCCTCAAGAGTATCCGGATGATGATAAAAAGAAGGCATCGGGGGACACACTACAGCACCTGCATCGTGCACTTTCAGCATGTTTTCCATGTGGATACGGTTAAACGGGGTCTCCCTGACAGCAAGCAACAACGGCTTTTTTTCTTTCAGCATTACATCTGCAGCGCGGTGCACAAGATTTTTAGCTATACCGTTTGCAATTGCCCCAAGTGTTCCCATAGTGCAGGGCAAGACAAGCATTGCATCAAATTTGCTCGAACCACTCGACATCGGTGCTCCAAAATCATCTTTTGCATGCCACTGTACTATAAACTCATTTAAATCATCTGGGGTTAACCCGAGTTCATGCTGCAGTACCAATCGGCCGGCATCAGATATAATGCCATGTATTTCCGCGTCCAAGTGCTGCATTAACTTCAGGAACTGAACAGCATAAAGACTGCCACTTGCGCCTGTTATTGCCAGGATAATTTTCTTTCTCATTTTACACCTATATATAATGTAACAATACCCATGGTCAAAGGCCGATAGTACTGCCTGGAGAACCCTGCTTCCTTCATCATTGCAAGCAATTCCTCAGGCTCGTAGAACTGTGCAATTGAACTGGCAAGGTATTCATAGGCCTCCTTATCACCGGAAACCAGTCCGGCAATCTTTGGTAACACCCGGTTCAAATAAAAATTATAAATCGGCTTGAAGAAAGCATTACGGGGTCGTGAAAATTCAAGGATCAGCAGTTTGCCTCCCGGCTTCAATACCCGCAGCATTTCGGCAAGTCCCTTTTCAGTCCGGGCCAGATTCCGCACCCCGAATGCAACCGTAACTCCCCAAAACTTTCCACCGGCGGTTGGGATTTCTTCACCATCACCACAGACAGCCGCAATCCTTTCCCTGCGTCCGTCAACCGGCAATGTCTTTAGTCCACTCAGGAGCATCTCTTCACAAAAATCAATTGCAACAACATTACGTGCCGGAGCCTGGCGGGTCAGCTCAAGTGACAAGGGAAGCGTTCCTGCACAAAGATCAAGAATCGCGCCCTCCGGAAACTCCTTTAACTCACGGGTTGTGACCCAGCGCCAATAACTATCCATTTTCAGACTCAAGAGAGAATTCAGAAAATCGTACTTATCACTGATAGAAGCAAATTTGTCCCGGACAAACCGCTTTTTTTCTTCAACCGATTGTGAGGTTTCTACTGTCACTAATTTATCCTTCAACCTGGGGGAAAAATTTAAGCGGCAGAGCTTCTGCAGCCCCATCCCCTCTTTCAATCAAATATTCAATAAAACGAATCAGTCCTTTTTTCTTATCAGGACTGAGATCATGTTCAATACCGCGCAGATATTCATAACAGGCTTCAGTATCCATTGAAACCCTCGGAGCAACTCTTTTACTAATGTTTTTCAATTCCTGTTTGCCCTCGTTTCTGCATCGAAGCAATTGACGATGAACCTCCATAACAACTTCTGGATTCTTGCGACAGAATTCCTCACGCATGGCCCAAATTGCAAAGACAAATGGCAATGAAGTTTTTTCATGCCAGATTTTACTGAGATCAATCATGTGGGGATACGTTTTGTTTTGCGCCAGGAGCAGGGCTTCATCACCGATAGCAAGTACTGCCTGGATATCCTTATTTTCCTGCGCTTCTAATACAGACCCCACTTCATAATTTGGCACGACATGATAAAACTTTTCCAAAATGATCTTAACCAGGCTGACAGAGGTCTGAGATTGTCCACTGAGGAGTAGAGTTCTGCCTGCAAGCAGGCTCGGATCACATCGTGAAAAAAGATAAACACTCCCAACCGGTCCTGAAGCACTGATCGAGATATCATCAAGCAGCAAATAATCTTGCGGATGGGCTGCATACTCCTGTGAGGATACCAGTCCCATATCAAGTTCATTTGCATAAAGCATTCTGTTCAGGACCGAAGGCGCAGCCTCAACAACATTCCATTCAGGACGGTTGACTGTCCTCTGCCAGATATCATAGAGCGGAGCTGTATTAATAAAGTTAACCATGCCTATGCGCACTCTTGAGTCACTCAGCATACTGTCTCCTACTCCACCCATTCAACCTGTACAGACTCGCCGGCTGTTGTCATATATTCAAGTATATCTTCACGTGAATTCATACTACCCTGACAGTAAACTTTCAGAATCCGGGCCTGTTTCCCCGGTTCCAGTGTTCCCAATTCAGAATCAATTCCCCAGGCTTCGGCACCTCCACGCGTAGCCATACTGAATACCGTTTCCGGTGAAAGGCCGGGATGATCTTCCCGCAAAAGACGCATTTCGCGCCATATACTCAGTAGAGCATTACTGGCCTTACTGTCAGTTCCCAAGGCCGGGAGAATACCATGGGTAAGGAATTCTGTCACCGGTGCTTTACCTGAACCAAGAAATCTGTTACTGCCGGGACACAGACATATTTTTGCCTTTCTCGAAGCCAGGGTTTCTATTTCTTCATGATCCACATGCACCACATGAACACAAATTGTTTTATCATTTAAAACCCCAAGACTTTCCAGATAATGCACAGACCCCATTCCCGGTACTTTGAAGGTGTTATCCCAACCACCCCTGTCGCGCAAAAAATCTAAGAAGTCCCCACTGCCTGTTTGTAAAAATTCCACCTCCTGTCTTGATTCTGCAGCATGGATAGAAAATATATGGCCCCGCCGGTCACCATTATTTTTTATTGCCTGTATCAAGCCCGGAGTTGTTGAATAGGGAGCATGGGCGGTGCAGGAAATATCAAGGGAATCATCAGAGAACACCTCCCCAAGCCTTACCAGTGACTTTGCTTCGGACTCCTTTGCCAGGCCTAACAGTTCAAGCAGAAAACACACCTTTGTGCTTTGTCCCTGCCCTATTAATCTACTTGCCAGAGAATTACCGATATCCCCAACGAATCCGACTCCTTCAGCTGACATATGCTGAAGAACCTGACTGCCATTGCTCAATATTTGTTTCTCTGCATCAATGGTATTCTGGGAGAAGTTATCACGTGCCTTTAATAGATCCCTGATCCACAGAGTGGGATCGTCGCTATATAGAGTCTGATCCTTGCCGGGTTCAACAAGATCAAGATGGGACAATTCAAGATGACAGTGGCTGTTAATCAAGGCAGGGGCAAGTACCCCGTGCTCATGTTCCTGGATAGGATAACCGCCAAACTCCTTAATTACGTCTTTAAATTTCCCTACCGCCCTAATTAAGCCCTCATAAACAAATACTGCACCATCTTCTATTATATCCTGGCTCACTTCATATATTTCAGATGAAGCATCTGCTACAACCCATGGTGCACGATGAATCATGGGTTGGTTTTTTTTTGCCGCATGAGGCTTTGCTTGATTTATCATTGGAAGCAGAAAACACTTTGGGATAAATAAAACTAGTCTGATGTAACGAAAGTATAATCCATGGTTCTCTGTTGGGGTACAAAACCTGCCCCTTCAATAAGGTTACGGATTTCTTTTTCAGACAGCTTGAAAGAAACTCCTGCAGCAGCAACCACGTTCTCTTCAATCATGGTGCTGCCAAAATCATTGGCACCGTAAAACAGCGAGACCTGAGCGATTTTAGGTCCCTGGGTTACCCAGGAAGCCTGGATATTATCAACGTTGTCAAGCACTATTCTTGACCAAGCCAGCATTTTCAAATAGGAGTGTGCTGTAGCTTTGTGTATTTCAGCAAGGGCTGTATTATCAGGTTGAAAAGGCCAGGGAATAAATGCTGTAAAGCCGTCCGTTTCATCCTGCAGATTTCTGATACATATGAGATGTTCAAGCCGCTCTTCAAGGCTTTCAATATGGCCGAACATCATGGTAGCTGTTGTGCGCATACCCTGATGATGTGCCTGTCTCATAACGTCAATCCATTCATCTGCAGAGCATTTTCTCGGAGCAGCCTCTCCCCTGACACGGTCGGATAGTATCTCGGCACCCCCACCGGGTATGGAGTCAAGTCCCGCCTCTTTGAGCCGTTCTATAACCTCTGCGACAGAAAAACCTGAGAGCTTGGCAAAATGACATATTTCCGGTGGCGAAAAACCGTGAATATGAATGCCTGTTTTCTTGATGAATCGCAGCATCTCCTCATAAAATTCCAGTGGTTTGTCAGGATGAAGACCACCCTGAAGCAGAATCTGGGTCCCTCTCAGTTCCTTGGTTTCCGCTATCTTTTCTTCAAGTTCCTCAAAGGATATAACCGTGCCGTCAGGATCCTCAGGAACCTTGTAAAAGGCACAGAATTTACAGGCTGAAATACAGATATCAGTATAATTTATGTTCCTGTCAATAACATACGTGACAACGGGATCCGGATGCTTTTTCTTACGGATAAAATCTGCAAGGAAACCCAGGTCGTAAAGATTACCATCCCGGAACAGAGTCAATGACTCTATTTCAGTAATCCTTTCACTGTTGAGAACTCTCTGTTTTATATCTTGTAGGCTGCTCATTTTATTTCTCTCACTGCAAAAATATCAAAGAGCCATCCCAACACTTTGAATATCTTTACTCTAACCTGCTGCTGTTTACTGCATCAA
>JAUXHH010000239.1 GCA_030621655.1 Desulfobacterales bacterium | reverse complement strand
CCTCAGACGAGGTTTTTTTTATTTTCAGCTTATTTTTTGGCTAGCCCGGGTTTCTCACAAGCCGAGACGCCGGATAGACAAAGTGTAAGCAGGTTGAGCTATACTTTAGTATGCTAAACGCCTTACACTGCAGGCTATACGGATGTATCGGCTTGTCTTGCGCGAACAATTCAGCATATTTTTTATTTACAACATTCGTAAACACTCTGTTCCCGTCAATATCCCGTATACAATCTTCTGTGCTCTCAGACTATCACCATTCACTATTAAATGCTGAAATGTTCGTGAGAAATGCGGGCTAGCCGTTTAAAGCCCCGCCCTGTTTCTCTTACCGGCAGATATACTATTGCAACTCTGTATACTAACCGTACTCGATTTGATCACTAAGCATTTCATGCTTTATTGATATCCCTCCAGGAAAACTTTATATACGGTTGCATTTTCATGAGGTTGGGGGTATAGGCTATATTTCATTTTTTTAAAAATGAATAACCACCTTTTATCTTCTAATATACTGTACTGAAAAGGAAAAGGAAAAAAGAAGCTTATTGGAAGGAGTAGTTCTGCATGGATATCCGGGTCGAAAAAGCGGCTCCCGACCTCCTCAAGTCGAAGCCGGATGAAAATTCTTTAGGGTTTGGACAGCATATGACAGACTACATGTTCGTCATGAAGTATGACGAAGAAATGGGCTGGCATGATGCTGTAATAAAACCGTATGGCAACTTTTTACTTGATCCGGCTGCAATGGTCCTGCACTACGGCCAGGAAATCTTTGAAGGCTTAAAGGCTTATCGCGGTAACGATGATAAAATCTTGCTGTTCCGGCCGACAGACAATCTGAAAAGGATGAATGTTTCAGCTAAAAGGATGTGTATGCCGGAAATCCCTTTAGATGATGTTTACAGCGGCCTGAAAAAACTGATCGACCTCGACAAGGACTGGGTCCCCAAAGCTGACGGAGCAACACTTTATATCCGCCCCACCATGGTTGCTTCAGAGGCAGGACTTGGAGTCAGGCCTGCAAAAGAATATATTTTCTTCATTATCAATTGTCCGGTCGGGGCATACTATCCGGAAGGATTCAACCCGGTAAAAATCTTTGTGACTGACAAATATGTCCGGGCCGTTGCCGGCGGTGTCGGCAATGTCAAAACAGGAGGCAATTATGCCGCCAGCATTATGGCTGCAGTTGAAGCACAAAAGCAGGGCTATACCCAGGTGCTCTGGCTTGATGTTATTGAGCGCCGGTACATAGAAGAAGTAGGCACCATGAACATTTTTTTCCTGATTGGTGATGAGCTTATTACGCCTCCGCTCACCGGAAGTATTTTGCCCGGCATCACAAGGGATTCAGTTCTTCGCCTGACGAAAGACTGGGGCCTTAAGGTTTCTGAAAAAAGGCTGTCTATAGATGATGTGCTGTCCGCCAATGAAAAGGGAAACCTGAGAGAAGTTTTCGGTACCGGTACAGCTGCGGTGATTTCACCGGTTGGAGAAATTAACTATAAAGGCCAGATCTGTGCCATAAATAATGGAAAAACAGGAGAACTGGCCCAGAAATTATTCGATGAGCTGCAGGCTATCCAGAATGGATATACTAAAGATCCATACGCTTGGGTCGTTGAAGTATAATTTTTTTAAGATTTTCTCTTGATTTTTCAAATATCGTGCCTATAGTTCCAGCATCCCGGCATTTATGCCAAAATAACCTTGTTTTTCAGGGTATTAGTTAAATTACAACTGTCTTGTTCTTGAAGATTGAGCACATACCAGCTTAATCGGGCAAAATTTAAAAGTGCAAACTAACAAGTATATGGAGGAGAAAAATGAAAGTTCGTCCACTAAATGACCGGATTCTGGTCAAACGTTTGGAAGAAGAGGAAACAACCAAAGGCGGTATTATAATTCCAGATTCTGCAAAGGAAAAACCAGCCGAAGGTGAAGTAATCGCTGTTGGCAAAGGCAAGCTTAGCGATAAAGGCGAACGGATAAAAATGGATGTGAAGGTTGGTGACCGTGTTTTATTCAGTAAATATGGCGGCACTGATGTCAAGTTTGACGGCGTAGACCATCTGATTATGCGTGAGGATGATATTCTCGCCGTTATTGAAGGGTAACAGTACTCTTCAAAATATATAATTCTAACCTGTTTTAATAATTACCAATCGATAAAAATTGGATATGAGGAGATAGATAATTATGGCTAAAGATATTAAATATGGAGTAAAAGCCCGCGAGTCGATTCTCAAGGGTATCAACATCCTGGCAGATGCTGTCAAGGTTACATTGGGCCCCAAAGGGCGCAACGTTCTGCTTGAAAAATCATTTGGCTCCCCGACAATCACCAAGGACGGTGTCAGCGTTGCCAAAGAAATAGAGCTGAAAGACAGATTTGAAAACATGGGTGCCCAGATGGTGAGAGAGGTTGCTTCCAAAACCAGTGATGTGGCTGGTGACGGCACCACAACTGCCACCATCCTGGCCCAGGGAATCTACGCCGAGGGTTCCAAGCTGGTTGCAGCCGGTTCCAACCCCATGGATATCAAGCGCGGTATCGACAGCAGCGTTGAAGCCATTGTTGCTGAGTTGCAAAAGATTTCCAACCCTACCAAGGAGCAAAAAGAAATTGCCCAGGTTGGTACTATTTCTGCCAATAACGATGCAACCATCGGCAACATCATTGCCGAGGCTATGGATAAGGTGGGCAAGGAAGGCGTTATCACCGTGGAAGAGGCAAAGTCCATGGAAACCACCCTGGATGTTGTTGAAGGTATGCAGTTTGACCGTGGTTATCTTTCCCCTTACTTTGTGACCGACCCGGAAAAGATGGAGGTCAACCTTGAAGATGCTGTAATTCTTATCAATGAAAAGAAGATCAGCTCCATGAAAGATCTGCTTCCCATTCTGGAGCAGGTGGCCAAGATGAGCAAGCCTTTACTCATCGTCGCAGAAGATATTGACGGCGAAGCCCTTGCCACATTGGTGGTTAACAAGCTGCGCGGCACCTTGAACATAGCTGCTGTTAAAGCCCCGGGCTTTGGTGACCGCAGAAAAGCCATGCTGGAAGATCTCGCCATTCTTACCGGTGGCCAGGTCATCACCGAAGACCTCGGTATCAAGCTTGA
>JAUXHH010000069.1 GCA_030621655.1 Desulfobacterales bacterium | reverse complement strand
GCCCTGGTTGCTCCTCAATACTGCGCATTAAAAAACCGATTCCCCAGAAAGAACCGTCACTCTCCTCTCCTGCAAGACAGTCAGAACTCAAAACAGAACCAAACATTGAACAACTGGGAACTGAAAGCTTAGGCCGGGACAGTAATACTGGAATCAAGAATGATTTGAGTGAGGTTGATCAAGCTGATAAGGGACAAGAAATTGAGTCTGCTGAACCTGAAAAAATTATCGATATTTCTACTGCACGAAAACCTCTGTCTGGAGAAGAACATGGCCCATTGATTCCTGAAGACAAGCTCATTACCCCGAAGCCACCCGGAGAGTCACTCCTTGAAGAGTATGATCATGAAAATTTAAGAGAGTACGAAGAAGGAGAAGCAGAGGCCGGGGATCTGGAATGGACAAGGTATGCAGATAAAAAAGGGCCGACACTTCCGGAAAACACTCTTGATTTGAATGTGCTTCCGGCTTCAGACTCCGGTTTGCAGGATACCCTTGCCGACCTGCAGCAGGCTGAAACGTACAACCTCCAGGGAGAGTACAATCTGGACAAAAACCTCGTTAAACAAGCGGTTCGTGATTTTAATCATGCCCTTGAGATTACCCCGGATTATGTTGATGCCCTTGTCAACAGGGGCGGCGCCAATGTACTCCAGAATAAATACAATGATGCCCTGAAAGATCTTAACCACGCCCTTGATTTAGAGAAAAAACATGCTGAAATTTACAATTTACGTGGCGAAATTTATTTACTGAGCAAGATGTTTGACCAGGCCACAAAGGACTTCACCGCAGCAATAATTCTCAATCCCATGTACAGCGACGCCTATCTGAACAGGGCTCGGGCCTACGCTGAGAAAGGGATGAAGGAAGAGGCGGAACTTGATTATAATCAGGCAATTAAGGCGGCCCCAGATAAATTCTCCGGTTTTATAGACCTGGACAGTTCAGAATCACTTTTTGACGAAGATAATTCCTCCAGTAAAGAAAAAGCTGCGAAGTATATCCAGCAGGGATTAGAGGACCTGAAAGCCGAAAAATATTATGAGGCGATCGAAAGCTTCACCCAAGCCATCAACCTTTCATCAGATGATGCCAGAGGCTATATAAACAGAGGACAGGCATATATTGAACTCAATCAACCTGATGAGGCAATGGTTGATCTCAACCGGGCTGTTATCTACGATCCGTTAAATCCGACTTTATATTACTGGCGGGCCATGGCCTGGAAAGCATTGGATAGCCGGATTAACACGGTCGCAGACCTCAAACTTTCCTGTGAATTAGGATATGAACCGGCCTGCATCGAATACCAAAGGCTTAAACCTAAAAAACATTAAGTGACGTTTTTGTGTTAATGGTTGAAGATTTTTTTCTGCAACTACCTGATCATACCTAATCCCATTTAAGTCATTATATTTTTTGCAACTCTATTGCTTGGACTCGTATCCTCTCCCCATGCCCGGTATCTGCCTGATATTGTTTCCTGGACTTGGGATCATGTCTTGAGGTGACCCCATATCCGAAAACATTCCCCGGAGCATTCCTTCCAGCATCTCCGGAGATAGTTTAATTATGGCAGGCTTTCCGGTAATAAGCGATTCAGCTCCAGTTCCATGACCGACCAGAATCATGGTTGCATTCTCTGCGTCTGAGGCAATAATGCCGAATGGGTGAACATCCTCTGAAAACTTGTACCTGGCATACACCTTGCCTGCTTTATCCACTATCTGATGCAGGCTGACATCAAAGGTGCCGGCAGGTACTGTTGCAGTCCCTATGCCTGTCTTTGTATTTCTCAAAGTGGCTGTGGAGCCTGATGGAGCGCCACTCCACTGCTCAAATATACGGCTTGCCATTCTGCGCCCCATGGGCGTAAAATCCAGGTCGATTTCCAGGGCATGAGAGGTGCCTTTCTTCAGGAAAAGCCGTTGAATATTATGGGGGGCACCGGGGTCACCCGTTACAAGCATCTTAACAATATTGCTGCCCCCTTCCTCCCTGTTTTCAACCTCATACCAATAAGCATCCGCTTCAATATCTACAATTGATATCCGCATGACTGAACGCTGGCCTGTTGACTTATCAAGTATGGTATATTCGGACCAAGCCCCTGGTTTTGGCGAAAATACGCCCAAAAGCCGGGGAGTATCAGTTTCAGCTGCTGTTAAGAAAGAGGGAATGAAGAAAAAACATGCAAGAATTACTGTGGTCCAATATCTTCCCGTTGCCCATTTCCGTTTCATCAGGTTCACCATCTTGCACCCCATACTTTCATGAAGCTGCCTCAATTTTATTATTATAGTAAAATTCACGAATGATCTTCCAGGCTTCATCCGCTTTTTCAACACTGTAGAACAGGTTTTTATCCTCCGGTGCGATCACACCCTCAGATACCAGAAAATCAAAATTTACTGCCGTGTTCCAGAACTCTTTCCCGAACAAAATAACGGGCAGGGGTTTAATTTTCTTGGTCTGGATAAGAGTAAGCGTCTCAAAGAGTTCGTCCATTGTGCCATATCCACCCGGGAAAGCGACAAGGGCCATCGCCCGCATGAGAAAATGCATTTTACGCATGGCAAAATAATGGAATTGGAAACAGAGTTCCGGGGTAATATATTCGTTAGGCTCCTGTTCATGGGGAAGAACGATATTCAGCCCGATACTTTTTCCGCCTGCCTCATAGGCCCCCCGGTTGGCAGCTTCCATAATCCCCGGACCTCCTCCGGTAGTTACAACCAAATCGCAACTATCATCTTTAAGGCAGTGTTCCGTCACGCGCCGGGCAAGTTCTCGTGCTTCTTCATAATAATGTGACTTTTCCAAAACACTTTTTGCACAAGCAACCCGCATATCAGCCATATCGCTGAGAGGCTCCCTGTTCGCCTGCATTTCTTCTTCCTGCAAACGTTTCGCCGCTGTTTCAGGATCCGGTATCCGTGCTCCTCCAAACATAACAACAGTTGAATTAATCCCTAGTTCCTGCTGAATTATTTCCGGCTTCATAATCTCGAGCTGCAGCCTTACAGCCCGCATCTCATCCCGCAGCAAAAACTCCGGGTCATCAAAAGCAAGCCTGTAGCTCTTGGATTTTGTCTGGGATGACACAACACAAAGCGCTGCGTCTTTTATACTATCACCGGCCGAAGGGAAACATTTGGGTGGTTTTTTTTCAGGCATTAGTTAAGCCTCCTGTCAGAAAATTCTTTCTCGTAGCAACCCGGATTTGCCAAAAACCATTATACTTTACTTGTTCCCTCTATTGTGTGCAATATGTCGAAAGTATTTAAAAAAGGCCGGAACATAAAAAATATCCCGGCCTCAAATACTGCACATGTATTACTTTATTTTTTAACGTGACACCCTGTACACTTTGTTGGCCCTTGCTTGCCATCTACACCCTGCTTATGACATTCTTTGCAGCGTGCATGAAATGCTGCTTTGGGGGTCTGAAGTTTCGAATTGGCAAAATCCTTGTTGTGGCAACTTGCACAAAGAAGCTGCTCACCGGTGTCCATAGCCTCAATGTTTTTATCAGTTAACGGCTGGTGATTGCTGTCATGATGGCACTGGCCGCAATCCACACCGATGTTTAAATGCACCGGATGGGAAAATCGGGCTGATTTCTTCTCTCCTGCAATAATGATCTCCGCTTCCGGTGCTTTCAGTCCAGTAGCCTCAGCACCAACTGATATTCCTGCAAAAAGCCATGTTGCTGACACGATTAATACGGCCATCGACCATATTCTCTTCATTGCTGTTCCTCCTTTTTTATAAATTTAAACATGATACCCATTTTGCCTGTCTGGGATTATAAGAAATACTCATACAAGTAGTAGATGATGTCGGGTTATATTGCTGTAGATGTTGGTCGATGTCGACCCGACATATAACGCTGTAAAGCTATTGCATGTGTTTGCAGTAGCAATATATTGGGATAATAAAAAAAAGCCTGTGCAGGTCATGTAC
This sequence comes from Desulfobacterales bacterium, assembly GCA_030621655.1. Lineage (GTDB taxonomy): Bacteria > Desulfobacterota > Desulfobulbia > Desulfobulbales > BM004 > BM004. The sequence continues at coordinate 3,971 of JAUXHH010000069.1, read as the reverse complement.
ACTTAGGCTACTATTACGCGTCTTGAAATTTACTGAAAACTTTAAAAATTATTATTATTCCCAGGATGAGTGAACAGATATATCCAGGCCCCACTCAAATGGCCCAAATAGACGGCTCCAAGGTACGGAGTCTGCGTGAAGCAAAAGGACTCACGCAACTTTATATTGCCACGGTAGTTGGAGTCACCACAGACACCATCTCCCGTTGGGAGAATAAGCGCTATCCGTCAATCAAAGAGGAAAATGCTCTCAAGCTTGCCGAAGCGCTCGAAGTAACGCTTGATGACATTCTTGAAAAAGAAGAAGAAACAGCAAAACCAGAAGAAACGCCAACTGCTGCTGTCTCACAATCAAGGCCGCTAAAATCAAACCGGATTCTTTTATGGCTCATGCTCCTGATCCTTGTCCTGCTTCTGCCGTTTGTCTGGTATCGCTTAAAACAACCTGAACCGGTCACCATTTCCGCCACTCGGCTTCTTCCGCCTCATATTCCTGCCGGGCAACCCTTTCCTGTCATTATTCAGGTAAAAACAAAACAACAGGGTCCTTTTTCGCTGATCTTAAAAGAAACCCTTCCAGCAGACTGCGAACCAATTGCAAGCGCCCCTCCTTTTACCGGCATGGATAAAAAAACCGGCAGCCTTAAGTGGATTATCAGAACAAACGGGCACGTTACAACCTTTGTCTATCTTGCAAAAAAACTTGTCACTGAATCAAGCACATCCAGCGATGCATCTCTGCGCTTCAGCGGCAGTGTCACCCTCCGTGACAAAAAATCTTCGGAAACAACCATTGCCGGTTCACTTGTCCTCCCCCTCGCCGACCATCACTGGGCAGATGCCAATCGGGACAACCGTATAGAGGATGCTGAAATCCTGGCTGTCTATGACACCTTCAGTGCGCTCGACAATGTGGAATATGATTGGCAGGAAATTGACGATATCTGGTCCGGTGAAGGCTATCACTGGGATGGGAGCAAACAGGAATATATAATCCAGCAGTAATTATTGCTGCTGCACTGTTCTGCCGGTATTGAACCGGGCATTTAATAATACCGGCAGATATAATTTTTTTGAAATATTCGGGCTAATCGCAGGAGGAGTAACGTTCCTGGATTGATTTAATCGTATCAAAAATTTCCAGAAAAATTTCCACGAGTTCAGGATCGAACTGCTTCCCTGATTCTTCCTTTATAATTGACAATATCTTTTCTTCGTCCCAGGCCTCTTTATAGCAGCGGGCCGAAGACAAAGCATCATAAACATCAGCAAGGGCGACAATCCTGCCAAAGAGGGGAATCTCCTCTCCCTTTTTTAGCTTAACTGCCTGGTTGTCTAATGTTTTCCCTTCTATAGGCTCACCGGTCTCCACTTCAACATGCCCCGGATAACCACGCGCCCCCCCATCCCATCTCTCATGATGATTCAACGATACGATCCCTGCTGCCTCATCAAACTCAGACTGTGTATCAAGAAAAAGCCTGGCGCCTTGGATTGTGTGCTGTTTCATGACCGCAAACTCCTCTTCATTCAGGCGGCCCGGTTTTTTCAGAATCATGTCGGATGTAGCTATCTTGCCAACATCGTGCAACATGGCGGCCATTCTCAAAATATCGCGATTCTTGTCAATCTCCTCCAGAGAAATCTTTCGGCGTTTAGCCCATTTCTCGTATATTTCTACAGAATAACTGGCTACCCGGTTAACATGTGCACCGGTTTCCATGGGATCACGCAGTTCCGCCATGCTGATCATGCGCATGATAATTGAACGGGTCAGTTTGGCCCGCTCAAGGGCAATGGCTGCGATACCGGCAAAATGGTACATTATTTTCTCGTCATCTTTTGTATAAGGGATAACCCTTTCTTTCTCATCCTGGGCATTGATAATCTGCAGTATTCCTAGAATGTTACCCTTGCTTGTTTTGAGGGGGATAGTCAGAACAGAAATTGTTTTATAGCCGGAGGCTTGATCAAATTGGCTACTGAAATGATATGACACATCGGCAGGCAGATTATAAACATCAGGAAGATTGAGCGCCTGGCCGGTTAAGGCCACATAGCCTGCAATACTTTTATCATTGATGGGAATGCTAAAGGTAGAAAAAATAAGTTTCTCTCCCTTAGAAAGTTGACTTTGCAGCGTGTCATTCTGAGTGTATACAAAATTAAGCTTTTCTCCATCGTTGATATAAATGGAACCGGCATCGGCGTTAACCCACTGGCGGGCTCTGAAAAGTACACGCTCCAGGAGGATATCAAGGTCATTGATCTTGTTAAGTTCTATGCCTAAAGACGCAATTGATTCCAGTTTTTCTTTTTCGCTTAACATGTGTGCCTCTCAGTCCTGTTTTATCCGTCTTTTGTGTTTTCTACTTTCGGCCTTTGATCAAATCACCCAACATTGTTGCATCAATGAAAACAATTTGCTGTCCTCGAACAATGAAGTTTTATGTAACTCAATTTTCATATTTTAACATTATTTTCGTCGATCATTTCTGTGAGTGAAGAGGTCTGGCTGTTCTTTGCAAAACGCAATAACACTGGAATAAATGCCAACAAAAATGCATTTTTGTTATGCTTTGGAGCCGGATTATCTCTCCTCCTGCAGTGCTTCTTCATAGGCAATTCCAGTTTCGGTGTTAAAATAGACAAAGAGCACCCTTGCCAATCCCTTATTCTCAGCCAGCGCCTTTAGCGTTTCCCGAATAGCTATATGGGCGGCCCGATGTTTGGGAAAACCGTAAACACCCGTACTGATTGCCGGAAAGGCAATACTCTGCAGAGTGAACTCCCTGGCAAATTTAAAGCTTTCCTGATAACAGCTTGCAAGCAAATCATCCTCTCCAGTAGTCCCACCGTGCCAAACCGGCCCCACTGTATGGATGACATATTGGGCAGGCAGATTATGACCTTTGGTTATCTTGGCCTCGCCAGTTTCGCATCCATTCAGCTTCCTGCACTCCTCCAACAGGGCAGGCCCAGCAGCCCTATGTATGGCCCCATCCACACCACCGCCGCCCAAGAGGGAATTATTCGCTGCATTTACAATACCATCCACCTCGAGTGTGGTGATATCGGAACTAACCAGTTCTATTCTATTATTCATTGTGCATCTCCTGTCACAAATGAGATATTTTACATTCTATTCCTGTGGGTGTTTGACAGTTTTTTTATTATATGTCATTTTCAATAATATTATTCATGACCTTACCGGGCAGAATGTTGTTCGTTTTCTTTTATCCAGTTTACTGTAGACAGAGGAGTTTTAAATCATGCTGAGAAATTTTTTCATTACTGCACTTGCTCTTTTTTTCCTTTCTGCTCTGGGTTTTAATGCAGCCTTAGCTGAAGATATTACTCCAACCTGTGTACAGCTGAATGAGAAAGCCAGCGGAGATATGGCCAAATATTCACTGCATGGAGAAGCCAACGGCCAGGTATTTTTCAGTGGCATCAGCTGCGCTATAGAACACCGAAACAGGGAACTCTGCGCCATGGAAATGGTAAGTTTTGACACCACTGCCAAGGTTTATGATTATAATACAGCTGAAGAAATTGACATAGGCAAGGCATATTTCTGTGTCGCCGAGAAAAATAAAGAAACACCGATTGTGGCATTCGAATCTCAAGAGGATGCGGAAAAATATGGGGCCGAAACAGAGGGGGCGGTAATCCTGGATTATACAGGTCTGACTGACAGAGAGCTTAAGTAGTCCCCTCTTCCCTTGCCGGCACATGCAGTCCCAGAGGTGCCAGCACATTTCTTTCTGCCCAGACTCTTAATTCATCGGGAGATTCACCCCGATCGAGCCTGCTGCACATATCCTGAAGCTTGGCTCCAATTTCCTCATTCTTCTTGCGGCATTCCAGCCGCGCCTTTTCAATCAGGGACCAGTCACCATCTTCCCAGAATTGTTTACTGGCTTCATTTATCTCCGGACAGAGGAGCTTGCGCATTCCATCTAAAAATGA
>JAUXHH010000044.1 GCA_030621655.1 Desulfobacterales bacterium | reverse complement strand
TAAAAGGCAGGTCAGCCAGCAGACCAAAAGAGGCATTACGCTGCAGTCCGCCCCTGGTACTCTGCGGCGAACGGATTCCACAGAAGAAACGGGCCTGTTGTCGCAGGCTCTGCAAAGCGGCATGGTTTTCCGCCAGAACATCCTGTATCCGCTCTTTCCAGGTTTCCCAATGAACCGCCGGGCGCACTGTGTTGATTGCAACCCTGGCGGGACGATCTTCTTCACCCGTCGTGGTAAGGCAAAATTCACAATGACCGCAGCTTTGGTCTCGATGTTCACCAAAATAGTCCAACAGAAAATTTGTCTGGCAGTCGGTATGGTTAATCAACGAAACAACCTGGTTGATTCGGTTAATATCATTTTTTTCTCTGGAGGCAAAGCGTTCAACCAGCCTGTCTGACAACTCATCCAGTTCCGTTGTCGACAAGCGGCGGATAATCCGGTAACCGTGCCTGGCCCCGGCAACCTGCAGAACAAGGTCACCCTGCTCCGCCAGATAATTTAAGGCAGTAACGATCCTCTTCCGATCAGCACCTGTTTTGGCAATCACCTCATCGAAATTCAGGCTGAACCATTTTTTACCTTTAGCTGCGCATGAAAAAACTTTTTTTAGAAAATTTACCCTCTCCCGGTCAAAGGGTGCAAAGATTTCCGCAGATGGCCGCTGGGGGATAAACTTATAGCTCGTGTAGAAAGGACCGGTTGAGGCGATGATGTTTTCCAACTCAAGATAGGTGAGCAGGGTGCTGACAACCAGGTTGCGTATGTCATAGGTATGGGACATTTGGTAAAGGGAGAGACTGAAATATTCCTCTTCTTTGGAAATGTCGGTGAGTACCCGTCTGATCGCCGTGGGTTCCGGGGTATCGCCATAAACAAAATTTTCCAGAACAATGAGGTCCTGGCTGCCTCCCAGGGTTTCACATACAGCAGTCTTGCCGTCCCGTCCGGCCCGGCCGATTTCCTGGGCGTAATTCTCCAGACTCTTGGCCAGGTTATAGTGATAGACATACCGTATATCGGCCTTGTCAATCCCCATGCCGAATGCAATGGTTGCCACAACAATTGCCTCAGAGGCGGCCATAAACCAGTCCTGAACTTTGTGCCGTTTTTTATCTTGCAGACCGGCGTGATAGGCCTGGGCAGCATAACCGGCATCACAGAGGGCAGCGGCCACACTCTCGGCGGTGGCCTGCAGGGTAACATAGACAATGGTCGGGGCTTTCGGGCGGGCTCCAAGGCGATCTAACAGGGTGGCCATGGGATCGGCGGATGGTGAAAAACGCAGCGTTAGATTGGCCCGGTAAAAACCAGTGAGAATAAAATCTTCCGGAGCAATATCAAAGGCCGCCTGGATATCTTTGGCTACTTCCGGAGTGGCGGTGGCGGTCAACCCTAGGGTCTGGGGGATATGCAGATCCTTGATGATGGCGGCAAGCTTCAGATAATCGGGGCGAAAATTATGGCCCCACTCCGAGATGCAATGGACCTCATCCACAACCATCATGGAGATGTTGAGCCGCCTTAAACTGTGCAGAAAACGTTCATTGGCAAAACGTTCCGGCGCCACATACAACAGCTTAAGTTCATTTTGGCCCAGGGAGTTCTGGATTTGAGTAAATTCCTCCCGGCTCAGCGTCGAATCAAGTCTGGCAGCCTTGATTGATCTGCTCAACAAAAAGTCCACCTGGTCTTTCATCAAAGCCACCAGAGGTGAGACCACCAGGGTCAGGCCCGGCAGGTGCAGACTGCTTAATTGATAACAGAGACTTTTACCCTGGCCGGTGGGGAAAACCGCCAGGCAGGACCTGCCATTCACAATCCGACGGACAATCTCCTCCTGGCCCGGAAGAAACCGATCAAAGCCAAAGGTGTTATGAAGTGTTTTATTTATGTCTGTTTCGCGTTTATTCATCAGTAATCGAGGATTTCTCTAATCTTCCCGGCCCTGGTCTTGCCGACTCCCTCCACTTCCGTTAACTCATCAACAGCAGCATTCATCACCCGGCCAACTGAATGAAAATGGTTCAGCAGCCTTTTGGCTAATGTGGGCCCGACATCGGGTAAGCCCTGCAGCAAATATAGCTGTCTTGTTTTCAGTTTTTTCGGCCGATAGCCACCCCGCAGGGGCACTACATCCGTGACAACATCGTCCTGGCGTCCGACTGTAACCATAACCTCAACGCTATCCTCCTTTGAACCGGAGAAAACCACCGGAACCTGCCAGGCAGTTTGAATGGACAGGATAGCTCCTCTTATAGCCCTTGGATCAAAATCAAGATCCGTTGAATAAGGATTTCCTTCAATGAGAAGAAACGGATAAGAACAATTTTTCTTCAGATTGGCAACCTGATTAAATAACCTCAAATCAATTATGGAAACCAGAAAGTCCCGGGCAGTTTTGCGTTCCACCGTCAACCGGTCATTGATCAAATAGTCACCATAGGGCAGTGTCGCAACTTCAACAGTATAATGCTCTGACAGCAATTCTGCCATACCTGACGATTCTTCCCGGTAGTCAACAATGACCCGCAAATTTAATCCCCTGCAGAATATCACTTTCTGTTACACGCAGTATATAAATTCCCGCAAGAAACAAATCGGGCATTTATTCCAGAGCCGTTACAAAGCTAGCAGAACTGCCGCAATTATCAACACCAACAAAATGCCAGGAAAAGACTATGACAAAACTACTGGACCAAATTGAACGACTGAGCTGGGATAATCATATGTAATTTTACTTTTTCAATGAACCGCTAAGCCCGCATTTTTTTCCCTGGCTGTCGATGCAGACAAAGGTCGTATTGGTCGAAAAAATCGGTTCATCATCACCGCTTTTAATATCGTGCAGATAAACATCAATCGTATATTGTACCGACGTATTTCCTTCTCTGGACCGCCTGGCTTCAAACCTGAGCAGCGCTCCCTGGCGGACGCTTTTCTTAAACTCGACCTTGTCCATACCGATGGTGACGAAATTACAGCCCGGGTAGTCCAGGCTGGCTGCAATCCAGCCAACCTCGTCAACCCATTGCAGGAGGTTGCCTCCAAAGAGATAGCCATAATGGTTGAGGTGCCCCGGTAAAACCAATTTGTAGTTTTCCATATATTTATTCCAGAATTTTCTTTACCTGCTGTCTTTATGTAATACAATTAACTTTTGTCTGCATCAGATGCTACAGGTTTCAAACATGTAAAACATATTATTATAAAATTGAAGCAATATTATGCTCAAACCTCCCTATTCCAGATATTCCAGAATATACACCTATCATATCGATGGCATGGGTATTCCTTCCCTTGATGATCCTGACCTTATCGGTTCCTGGGTTGAGGATGACAAAACTATTTTGGTTTTCCATAAGCCCAAAACCGATCTGGTAGAAAAACTCTGCCAACAGTATGGATGCCAACTCTTTTACCAGGCAGATATTGATTATAATGACTGGGAAATGGGACATGAGGTTGTCCCTTTTACAATCGGTCCTTTAACTGTTGCCCCGGTCTGGAATGAAGATCCTGCAGATATCAGGATTGATCCCAGCGTGGTATTCGGCAACGGTTTTCACCCTTCCACCCGTCTTTGCCTGGAAACACTTATCAGCTATTGCAGTGAATTAGGCTCGGAATTTACCGGACTTGACCTTGGCTGCGGAACCGGACTGTTGTCGATCGGTTTAGCCCGGTTGGGGGCATCTTCTGTGGTGGCTGTTGACTATAATTCCCTAGCGTGTGAAGTAACGAAGCAGAATGCATTATACAACGACGTTCAAAAAACAATTCAAGTCAGGCAACTTGACCTCAGAAAAGAACTTCCGGATACAGGCGTGGATGTCGTAATGGCAAATCTGCATCACAGTCTGCTGGCCGACCTTTTCAATTCACCTTCATTCTGGAAGGCTAAATTATATATCCTCTCCGGCTTCATGCCAAATGAAGAAGAACATCTCCTTGCTGCACTGCCTGACCAACCACCTGCCTTTCTGAATCGCTATTCCATGGATAAATGGCGCGTATGGGTGTTAGGCGATATTTAGAACCTGTTTACCGTATGACAAGATAACTGGCCAGCAGCACATACTCAGCGATGATGGTGGCAAGGTATAATAAATTGTTCGCTGTCCGTGAGTCCTCTTCGGTCTGATCTGTTGGTGCACCTTCTGCAACACGACTTCTGGCGTAATTACGAACCCAGAAAGGCACCTTGTTTTCTACCAGGTATTCTACAAAAACCTTTTCAACCTGTTTTTCAGAAGCTTTCTTTCCATACCAGGCCGTATACGCATCCCTGAAAATAACAAACTCACTTACTTCCAGATAGTTTGCGGCACTGACAACACAATCGGTGTCAACGGGGTCATATTCTGTTCTCTGCATGATCAACACCCCCTTGCCGTATAGATTCTGTCATAAACTCGGGCCAGAATACCCTTACAGTTAATTCATCCTGTCCTCTTGCTCTTCTAAATTAGAATTTCTGCATTGCAGGGATTGTTGTCAAGTGGATGGACGAAAACTTTCGGCTCGGAAATTATAAATTCTTCAGATCCTTCAGAGGGACTATATGGATATGCATGCGGTCATCTTTGCCTTCAAACAAAGAAAAATATAGGTTGGCCCGGGGTGCAACAGCATGAGGAGTTTCAACCGCCAGCACTGCCCTGAAACGATTCAGGCCACGTGCATCTCTTTCCTCTTTACCGGTTTGAAGCATTGCAAGAAGGCCTTCTTGCAGATCCATTAGCCCATCTACTTCCCAAACATATATAAGAAGCCTCCCACCAATTGTGATACTCCTGGAATGGGGCGAAGAGGTCGGTGCGACCATCCTGTCCTCAATCTGCTCAAAAACTTTGTCAGGGCATGTGCAGCCTAAAACATTCTGCACAAATTTTTTTATACGGAGTTGGCTCTTCATTGAGAAATAAAATTTGAATCTCAGTCTTCGAAAAAGCAGTAGGGATCTTTCTCGGTAAAAATATCCAGTCCATGACTGTAAGAGACTGCAAGGCAGCCGCGACAAACGGAATTCAGCCTGCATTTTCGGCATTCTCCTGCACCATCCCTATAGCGGTTGGCAGCAGCTGAATTATAGATCTCAGAGATAGACTGGTCCAGAAGGCTGCCAAGGGGCGATGGGAATTTGCGACAGGCATGCACAGTACCGTCGGCCAATACAGCCATAAAGTTAAAAGCCGCACCGCAGCCATACCCTGTGCATCCCCCGAAAAGAGGCATCTTCTGCTCATGGTAGATAATATTAAGAAGGTTATCTTTTACTCCAAGACAGGGATTAGAATCAACCGCCTCAGAGTATGCCTTGAGAAAGGCCGGGAATTTTTCAGGGTCAGCAGTTACGAGATTTGCTCCTTCACCGATCAATGAAAGCCTGTTGAAAGTGAAAAGATCTAAACGGTTACGGAGAATTTCAGCAAGTGGCAAAACCTGGTCCATATTGGCTTTTGTCAGGGTAAGCATGACCATGGAATAGACATTCAGTTCCCGCAGCAAATCAAGAAATGTCAACACCCTTTTGAAATGCCCACCGCCACGCATGAAATCATTATGTTCTTCCAGCCCTTCCAGGCTTACCTGATAAAAGGCGAGTGGCTGGATAGCATTAAGGCGCTCAATCTCTTCGCGGGAGGCGGGATTGCCGAGGATGGCTATGGTAAATCCCCGCTCTGCCGCCTCCCGGTATAACTTTTCAAAATCAGGATGAAGCAAAGGGTTGCCACCGGTGAACGTCACCTGGCCATGGACATTACGGGAAGTGCAGAATTCTGCAAAATCATCAAGGACGGATAGTTCCTGCTGCAGAGATAACGGTTGATACTGGCTGCGGTCATAGCAATGGCGGCAGTGCAGATCACAGGTCTGGGTAATATGCCACTGCAGACTGAAGATTCTGGCTGAAAAGAAAGAACGGTCAATCCCGGCGTCCCTGTCAGGGTTAAAATTTCTTTTGATACGGGATTCCGGCCCGGTAACAATACCATCGTTTAAAGCACGAACAACAGCAGCCTCAACCGCAGCAATATGTATATCTCCCTGTTGGGCTACTTCACGGCTCGACAACTCCTCAAGTGCCATCTTCAGGACCAGTAGATCTTCATCAGTTGCAGGTTTGGCTCTTACAATTCCACTGATGGGATGGGACCACATGATAACAGATTCTGCACCCTTTTCCGGCTCAGCGCCTAATGCGTTCCCGTCAATCTGATGAGATAGATTTTTCCATGTGTTTTTAAAAAATTGTACCGATGGATTAATCGAAAGCTTTTCTGTATATTGCTCCGGCTTGACATTATCTTTTTTCAGATTGTAGGCAAATAATTCCAGGCGTGCCAATTCACCGAGATATTCTTTTAGTTGCAACTCTGCTGTCTTTGCAATCAAAATGTCAGGAAAAAACTCTATCGATTTAACAGGATCAATTAATTCCATCCATTTACCTTCAGGAATCAATTTGGAGGAATTCGGGTATGCCTTACTGAATAACTGGTAATTAACCTGTTTTCTGTTTTGCATCTGATCCCAAAATAGAAAAACCGGACTCCAGATATTGTATTCTACTCACAAAGAGTCCGGTAAATATTTTTTATGCCAACCGCACTAGCCCGGGTTTCTCACGAACATTTCACCATTCACTATTAAATGCTGAAATGTGTGACTGCGGGCTAGCAGTTTGGCCTCGCCGCTGGAGCCTGCAATTTTTCAGCCGGCGCTTCTTGAGTAGTGGTGTCCTGCTCCATTTCGATGCTACCTGCACCGCTTTGCTTATCGCCACCTCATGGGGTAGCACATCCGGTCATTGACAGACCGGCACCTGCAATCAAACCGGCTATACTCAGACCGACCAAAAGCTTCTTCATCTCTTTTTTGTTCAAATTAACTTCCTGCCTTAAATTAGTAACAACTACTGCCTCAATCAGTCCTTGAATGGTTGCTTGTTAGAGTTGACGGGTACATGCAGCAACAGGCAAAGTGGAAACCATCAGGGGACAAAGATCAAAACAAACTGGATGCTAAAACTCTCAATAGCCCTGCTGCAAAACCAAGGCAAACTTGAGGTTAATATTTCAAACCATATTCCATGGTGCCGTCATCTTTTACTCTAACCCATACCAGTTGTGCATCATATTGAACCAGCTCGTCCCCCTCTCTAATCTGGATACGGATATCGACAGGTTCTTCGGTTACAATCCGAATCCCGGCACCTGATATATCCACAGACTTGGCCATGTATATGTCATCCTCTGTATGAAATGTAACTTCTGCTTCAACCAGTTTCCGTTCTGTTGTGCGCTGCTCTTGATTTTCAGAATCTGCCATTTGTAAGACCCCTTAATTTTGTTTGCAAAAAGATAAACTCACGCTGCTAAATTAGCCTACCGGGAGAAAAGTGTAAAGAACATTGCATAAAAAAACCCCTCTAGGTGATCCTGGAGGGGTTTGAGAGATAATCGGTAACAAAAAATCAACCGATAGTATCATCAATCACTTTTCGTATATCACTTTTCAGGGTTTCCGAAGGTGTTACCACTACCTGCTTATCACTAATTGTCATTGAATAGCGAGGGTCGTCCTGATGTTTGATATAAAGCTCTTTCAGACGGTCGCTCAAGTGTTCAAGGCTAATCATCGAAAGGCCTTTTTCTTCCACCAGACTTTTAAAGTTTATAACCTTGCCGTCTTTCCCCACCCAGGCAACACCAAATTTTTTGGGCGGTTTCCCTATGAAAAAAAAGGCTGTTTCATTTCCTGGAAGCACTTCGAGCGGGTCATTAATTTCTGCAACAAACTTTTCTATAATCTGTTGCATAGCTCCAATTTTTTGCGCAGCAGGATCATCATTATTCAAGGGGGGATACTCTTTTGACGAGCTGAACAGCTTATCCATGAAACCCATAAACTCCTCCTTTTTTTGTAGCGGCGAGTCATGCGTTTTGAACACTTGCGTGTCTTGGCAATTTGTCAACCAGGGTATTGCCATGACTCAACCTTTCGGTATCTCCCTGATCAAAAAAGAATTAAGATTTTAATACCATCACAAAAAAATAAAGTCAAGAAAAGATGCAACTACAAGTCAGGGAAAAGAGTGCATTGCGCACTTGTATGAAGTGGAGCTGCAAACTGCTTTTTCTTAAAGAGAATAACAAAAAAACAGGGCTGAAAGAGTTAATGCTACTGCAACACATCCCATATCACATCAAGGACAACCCTTGTTTTTTCATTCAACAAAACGATATCACCTCCAACCTGAAGCCTGACAAACCCGGCAGGTAAATGGGGCAACGTTCCTTCCAGGTCTTGCGGAAGTCTCCTCCCTTCAAGGCCTGGCGGCAATTCTCCATTTTTCTCAATATGCTTTTGCAGGCCCGGGGGCAGTTCTTGTTTTTTAGCCAGGCCTGGTGGCATTTTTTTACCTTTCTTAGCATCTCTATAATAGTTCCTGATTTTGCCACGGTCACTGTCACTGAAAACGACCACCGCACGCATATCTTCAGTTTCAATTGCAATCCCGCCACTATCAACAGTTGGAGTCGTCGCGCATCCTACAATTAACGATGACAGTACAACACAACAAATCATATATGTTCTTATAAACATGGAACTCTCCCCTTTTTGTTATTTTTTATAAATCGGTAAAATTATCCTTTTTATGTTTTTTCTTATTTTCTGCCATCCAGAAAGGCCTCCGCCTCATCTATATCATATCGAGATCCAATAATCAGCGGCACCCTTTGATGCAGTTCTTCGGGTTCAATTTCCATTATCTCCCTGCCATCACCCGTTATCGCCCTTCCTCCTGCCTGTTCAACTATATAGGCAAGGGGGGCGGCCTCATACAGCAGCCGCAGCTTACCACTGGGCTTGGCAGGATCTTTATTATCCTTTGGATACAGGAAAATACCTCCGGTAATAAGATTGCGATGAAAATCAGCCACGAGAGAACCTATATACCTGGAACTGTATGGTCTGCCGTTCTCTTTATCCTGTTCTTTCAGATAATTTATATAACGGCGCATATTATCATTCCAATAGCTATAGTTTCCTTCATTTACACTGAAATACTTGCTTCTCTGAGGTATTCTTATTTCAGGATGGGAGAGATAGAATTCACCGACACTTGGATCAAGTGTAAAACCGTGGACACCTTCCCCTGTCGTAAAAACAAGCATCGTGCTGGAGCCATAAATGATATAACCGGCAGCTACCTGATAACAACCCTTTTGCAATATATCCAGTGCAGAACCCGGTTTTCCCTCAGCGGGATGCCACTCTTCTTCTATATCCGTGTTCCTTCTACCAAACGGTGATTTCCCATCATCCGATTTTCGACGGTGAATGGAAAAGATTGTGCCGATGCTGACATTGACATCAATATTCGATGAGCCATCAAGAGGATCAAAGGCAAGGGTATACTTGCCTTCATATCCTTCCCTCACAGGAATGATGTCCTCTTCCTCCTCGGAGGTCATGACGCAGAGATATCCGCATCTGGCCATCCTTCGCTTTATGGTATTGTCGGCGAACTCGTCCAGTTTCTGGACCTCTTCCCCCTGTATGTTTGTTTTTCCTGACATGCCGAGAACATCAGCAAGCCCCGCCATGTTTACTTCGGCTGAAATGGTCTTGGCCGCTACAATTAACTCGTTCAACAACCCGGACAGATCTCCGGTCGCCTCAGGATGCATGCGCTGCAAATCCATGATATGTCTGCTGACGGTCATTCCAAGTGGCCTATACATAACTCTCTCCTTTTTTGAAGATTTTCCCGACCGAATAAGGATACAATAAAATTATCCATGGCAATATAATATTACGGAATAAATAATCCTCTTGTCAAACAAAAGCGATACCTGTAAAAACGGTTTGGAAGATAACCCTGAATGAGTATAACCCAAAAACTATGAAAGCAGTCAACATATCCGAACCTGAAGAACAGGAGAAACCCTTTCTGGCTGTTGGCCGATTCCAGTCATATAAAATTCTTTTTACTACCAATCATCCGTTCAGAAGATTCTGGTTGGCCGGGGTAATCAGCCAGCTGGGGAACTGGTTCAATTATATTGCTATTTTTGTACTGCTCACAAAGCTCACCGGCACCGGCGGGGCTGTCAGTTGGTTTTTAATCGCCAAATTTATCCCGACTACTTTTCTTGGACCCGCAGCAGGAGTTATAGCCGACCGTTTTTCACGCAAATCCATCATGATCATTTCTGATCTGCTCAGGGTATTTATTGTACTCGGTTTCCTTTTTGTCCGTCGCCCTGAACATGTATGGCTGGTATATATTCTTGCCCTGGCGCAGGAATCAATCTGGACCTTTTACGATCCGGCCAGAAAGGCATCTGTCCCCAATCTCTGCAGTACGGAAGAACTGTTACTGGCCAACGCATTAAGCGGTGCCACCTGGTCTATGATGCTGGCATTTGGTGCAGCATTAGGCGGCTTTGTCACCTACCTTTTCGGATGGCAGACGGCAATCATTATCGATGCCTCAACATTTTTGGTTTCCGCCCTGCTGCTTTCCAGGCTCGATCTGGTTCATCTTCCCCCTGAAAAAAAGGAA